>CAZFKF010000008.1:0-17700 GCA_964518805.1 uncultured Planctomycetaceae bacterium
AAAGGATGTTGGACTTAACCTTAGCCCTGGAGACAAGGAGGATTTCGAGTGAAGACCAGGATACAAGATCGTCTGCGGAAAGCCAAGCGGCGAATCGAGCGGCGGTTGGCAGGGACGCGGGAGGATCGGGGCCGGCCGATATTTGCACCGAGGAATGTCCGGGTGGAGTTGGCCGACAAGGTGCGGGCCATTGGCACAGGCGGCATCGGCGTTGTGCACCGGTTGGCCCAGGAGGTCGGCCTCGTGGACGCCATCGACCGCCGAGTGCACGTGCTGAAAATCCACCGCCCGTACCACGAGTCGGACCACGTCTTGAACCTGGCCTACAACGCGTTGTGCGACGGCACGCGTCTGGAAGACATCGAACTGCGTCGCAACGACGAGGTCTTTCTCGACGCCCTGGGCACCGAGCGGATCCCCGACCCGACCACGGCCGGCGATTTCTGTCGCCGCTTTGGCGAGGCGGACATTCGCAGCCTCTTGGAGGCGGCCGACGAGGCCCGCTTGAACGTCTGGGCCCGGCAGCCGAAGCGGTTCTTCGAGCGGGCCACGATCGACCTGGACGGGACGCTGGTGGTGACCACCGCCGAGTGCAAGGCCGGGATGGACATCTCGTACAAGGGCAGTTGGGGCTACCATCCGCTCTTGGTCTCGCTGGCCGAGACCGGCGGGAAGTGGCTGTTCGACGAGATCCGCTACTTCTTCTACATCACCAACGACTGGGAGATCGACGCCGAGGACGTGGTCTTCGAGGCCAACGACCGATGCAACCAGGAGAACCTGATTGCCCAGTTGGCCGGCGGCGTGCGGGCCCTCGCAGCCCCGGTGGACAACCTGTACAGCAACTGGGCGTACATGGTGATGGCGTCGTTGGCTTGGAACCTCAAGGCGTGGTGGGCGTTGTGGCTGCCCGAAGAAGGGCGCTGGCGTGAGAAGCACGCGGCCGAGAAGGCCCGTATCCTGAGCATGGAGTTCAAGACGTTCCTCAACGCCTTCATCAAGATCCCTTGCCAGATCGTCCGCGAGGGCCGGCAACTGATCTACCGCGTGCTGAGCTACCATCCGCACCTGCCGGTGTTCTTTCGGCTGTGCGCCGCGTTGCGTTGCTGACGAAGTCTCCCTTGAAGCCGGAGTCCGGATGCTCCGGTCCCCCATCACCCCGAACCGCACCGAAGTGCCCGCCGAGCCCGACATGCAGCAAACCACAATTCGACGCCTCCCGCCGACGCCCCCAACGTCGGCCCGCTCCCCTACGCCTCAAACGACGCGAAAGCCCCTTCACAAACTAACCACGGGCGTTCGCTTGTTTGAGGACTAGCGGGCCATCCGGCGGGAGTCGCTTCGCACTGTCCGACCTATGGTCTTCGTCCGCTCTGCGGCTTACTTGGGTTTGGAGACCGCCTGGATGCTGTAGGCCCGCGGCCAGCGGGAGTTCTCGCGATAGACCTGCCCCAACGCGACCTTCTGGTGATCCATCGCGCCGTCGAGCGTGAGAATGATCATCCGGTCCTGATAGTCGTCATTGTATTCGACGACGCCGGCGTTGGGCTTGCCGGCTGTGTCGCCGGTATAGAACCCGAAGAAGTAGCCCGCCCCGACCTGGTCGCTTCCCTGCACCACCTCGAACGGGAAGGTCTGGAGGCCGCTGCCGGCATTGACTCGCGTCTTGCCGATGCCGGTAAGGCGGTAGGCATTTGCCTCCCTCTTGAAGACAAGCGGCGTCATGGCGAGGCCGCGCTGGGCGGGCCCGTTGTCGTTGAAATAGCTCCAGGTGTCGAGGCGGTATCCGCCGTCGCAGAACTCCTGTTCTTCGCCGCCGACGGCGCTGAACACCCAGACCAGACCCGTTGCACTGTCCACGCCGTCGCGGCTGCGAAGCGCATCCTTAATTCCCGCCACGCCGGGCACTGGAGGGGCGGGCAGGATCGTCTTGGCAACGGCCGCGGTCTGTCGGGCGGCGCCGTCGGGCAGCCTGGCCATCCGCTCGTCGATCGGGTCGCGGAGGCCCAGGGCCACAAGTGCCCCAGGGGTCCCCGTAAATCGATAGGCCGCCGCAGTCGTAGCCGCAACCTGGGCGAATCCCGACTTGGGCCATCCTTCCTTCAGTCTCGCGACGACAAGCGGCCGCGGTGCGAGGACCGCAAAACCGAAGTCCAGATCCATTTTGGCGAACATCCCCGGAAGGTACGGAAGCGGATGGACGAACGTGGTCTCTTCGGGTGCGACGTTCTCCGCCCAATCGCCGAACGTCGTCACGTTCACCGCGGCCACGCCGGCAACGCGCCCGTCGAGCACCGCGGCCAGGCAGGCGTCGATCGCCCCGATCCCGCTCCCGCCGATCACGATCCGCGCCGGATCGACCTCGGATCGGCCCGACAGGTACTGGAAAGCGGCCACGTTCTCCGCCGCGCGGATCGCCAGCGGTGAGAGCCCAGCCCGATCCGCGGTCGCGAAGAACGCGGGCACGTCCACCAGTTCCAGCTTCTGCCGGCTCTTGGCATGAACCGAGACGTGATCGGGCACCAGCACCCAGTACCCTTGGTCAGCGAGTTCCCGCGCTGTGCCTTGGACTTCGGGGGCCTCGGCGGCCAGGCGGCCGTCGTGCGACAGAACCACCCCGGGACTCCTGCCGGTTCCCGTCGCCGGCCGAGACACGAGTATGGCGGGACACTCGAGTCCAACGTCCACGCCCAAACGGACCGTCTCCACGACATACCCCTCGGCGGTCGTCTTAGCGATTACTTTCGCCGCGGCGGGTTTCATGGTTCTTGTTCCGCATGCCTCTTCCAGCCATCGAGCAATTCCCTTGCCGCTCGCGTTCCACAGGTCAGGCGACTCCAGCGACTTGGCGAGGACCTGCCTCTGCTTGGCGATCCGTCCGCGCAGGTAGGTCATCACCTTGAAATCAGGCTTCTCGGGCTTGCCGCACGAAAGCGGCGCGGCGCTCGATGCCGGCTTTGGCAGGATCTTCTCAGAGATCCACGTGTGAATCTGCGACACCTGCGCAGCGGAATCCTTGGCCACAACGGCGGGAAACTCCGCATGGGACTGAAATCGCGAGTCCAACGCGGCTGCCAGTCGGGCGTGTTGGACGCCGGCGCCGAAGCCAATCGCGCCGATCCGGCCGGGATCGATGTCCGGCTTCGTCAGGAGATAATCCAGCCCGCGCAGGGCGTCGAACGTCCGGATCGCTGCGATCGGCATTCCGGCTGCCGCTGCCACCGCAAAAAGCCCGGCGTCGGCCGAATGACGTCGTCCGATCCGAGGGTCTTCGATGAACAAGACCGCAACGCCTGCCCGGGCCGCGCGATCGACGAATTCCCGGTAGCCAAGCCACGTGTAATGGGCCAAATCGTCGGGACAGACGACCAGTGCGGGCATCCGCGCGCCGGGCTGTGCGGGCTGCTTCAACCGGATGACATGCCCGGCTGCGTACGTCGTTCCGGCCCAATGGAAGATGACTTCTTCGACGGCCAGATCGCCCTCGTCCTTGACGTGGACCACGGCCCCCTTCATCGGCTCGCGCGGCGGAAGTCCGAATTCCTCCGTCACCTCGCGAACCAGCGAACGGCGCTGCTGGACATTCTCAAACGCCGACTCGATGAGTCTTTCCCGCATCGAATCCAACCGCTCGGCCCGATTCGCCAAGTACCGCAAGACCGAAGCGACGCCCTCTTCGCCGGCGTAAGACCCACTTGCGTCCAGGAGGCACGATGCTATCACAAGCCAACCGGCAATTCCCCAGATCCGGTGCATTCGGTCGCTCCTCGTGCAAAGGCGGTTGCGGCATCCAATTGCCGGTCAACCTAGCGGAAACGTCCGGCCGAGGCAAGACTCCAAAACGCGGTCGCAGGCGGGCCGCCGCTCATTCGGGGAATCAACCCTTGCGTTGCCGGCGACGCAGACGGTATAACTCGGACTGATTATGCCCTCCCGACCTCAACGCCCTGAGAGCATTCAGCGATGTCTCGCGCATCGACCCTTTCGGCCCTCGGATTCGTCTTCGCACTCGTGCTTGGTGCACCGGTTGCGGCCCGTGGGGAGTCTGCGTTCACGGCGTATTCTGCGGCGCAGGCCGAAGTCGACATCAGCCACCGAGGCGAAGACCACCTGAAGTTCGGCCTCGTTGCCTGGGGACCGAATTGGGCTTGGACTGGAATCGACGGCGCGGTTCAAAGCGACCATGGGGCCGCGGTCGGCGCGTTGACGGCCAAGATGAGCGGCACGGGCGTGCCGGTGCACATTGACTTCCGCGCGGCAAAGGTCAGTCCGAAGCAGATACGGCTGGAATACCAGCTCCGGGCCGAGGCTGCGACAGGACTCACGCTTCTCGTGGCCACGCTGAGTCCCGGCAAGGCGTTTCAAGGACGCGAGGCGATCGTCCAGTCGCAGGGGCGAGCGTCGAAAGTCGTCTGCCCTTTCGAGCGCCGCGGGCTGGGGAGTGAGGTGCAGTCCGTAAGACTCGCGGATGCGCGAGGCGCGACAACCACTCTCCACTTCGATCCCCCTTGCGAAATTCCGTCCGACGGCGCCGCCAGAATCGTTCTGGCCAAAGACAGTTTGACTGCTGGAGAGACCCGGCGGTTGGCTGTCACCGTGGAATTGCCGGACACGGTGGACTGGTACCCCAGCGCTGCCGATGTCCCCGACGAGCCGGGGATCGACACTTGGTATCCGTGGCAGGCCGCCGGGGACACGACGCCAAGTGCCATCGGCATGGAGGCTTGGGCGGATCAACCGGCCGGCAAGCACGGGCGCGTCGTGCGGCGCGGTGATGCCCTGGCCTACAACAACCGGCCGATCCGGCTGTGGGGGATCAATCTCTGCTACGGGGCCTGCGCCCCGGAGAAGGCGCTGGCCGAGAAGCGGGCGGCATTCTACGGCAAGTACGGAATCAATGCCGTGCGCCTGCACAAGTTCGCCGACGGGCCGGGCTGGGCCGGCATTCAGGCCAAGCAGAGCTGCGTGGAGTTCGACGCCGAGGCCCTCGACCGCATGGACTACCAGGTTGCCAAGTTCAAGGAGGCCGGCATCTTCATCAAGTTGTCCGCCCATTTCGGCACGCTCAAGCTCGGGCCCGGCGATAAGAAATACGTCCCCTACGTCGAGGAGTTCGGCGCGTTCCGCGGCGACGAGCAGCGGATCGAGACGCCCCACAGCGCGCTGCACTACAGTCCGGAACTTCAGCGCGTGCAGATCCTGCAAACGGTGAACCTGCTCAAGCACCGCAATCCTTACACGGGCCTCACGTACGCCGCGGACCCTGTCGTCGCGTTCGTCGAAATCATCAACGAACAGAGCATCGTCTTCTACACCTCGATGGCCCCGCTGAAGGCCAGTGCGACGCTCCGCAAGCAAGTCGCCGCACGGTTCTGCCGGTGGCTCCGCGAAAAGTACGGAAGCCAAGCCAAACTGGAGGAAGCCTGGGGCGGCCGCCCGGCGTTCGACGGATTCAAGGGCGACGGGTTCGACGCCGGCGGTGAAAGCCTCGACAAGGACAACATTCTCCCCCTGGGGAATCCCTGGTACTGGGACCCCGACCAACTCAAGGGCTCCCAGGCCTTTCGCAAACGCCGGCTCTTGGATTCGCTGCGATTCCTCTATGAACTGGAGGTCGAGTTCTATCGCGGCTTCGGCCGGGCCGCGCGTGAGGCCGGGTACGAGGGCGAGTTCATCGGCTCCAATTGGCAGGCCGGTCGAGCCTTCAGTCATTTCGCCAACCTCCACGCCGATTCCCTGGTGGGTACGGTCGACCGTCACAACTACTTCGGGGGCGACCAGGCGAACGCCTCGATGCTGGCCAAGGCCGGTTCCGGAATGCTTAGCAGCGGCATGCAGCAGGTCGCGGACCACCCCTTCATGCTTTCCGAATGGATCCACGTCTTCCCCAGTGAGTTCGGCGTCGAAGGGCCCGCCATTCTCGGAGCATATGGCATGGGTCTGCAGGGCTGGGACGTTTCTTTCATGTTCCAGAACGGCGACAACGGCACGTTCAGCGAGCGTCTGGGGCGCGAGGCGTGGGACGTGATGGCCCCGCACGTCCTCGGCGTGTTCCCCGTCGTGGCCCGACAGGTTCGCCGTGGCGACGTGCAGACCTCAGACGCAGTGGCCGTGCGGAACGTCGATGTGACGTCGCTCTTTGAGGGACGATTGGGATTCGACGACCGCGTGAGCCAAGGGTATGATGACAAAGAACTCGACAGCAGCAAGGTCCCGGCCCGAAGCTTGGCGGTCGCACGGAGCGTCGTCGCCTTCACCGACCGATCTACCGGCACTCCCCTATTCGACATGACGCCCTACGAAGTCGATGGCCAGCTTGTCTCCTCCACCGGCCAATTGCGATGGAAGGAAGCCGACTCTCGAGGGAGCGGATGGTTCACCATGGACACACCGGCGACCAAGGCCGTCGTCGGATTCGCGGCGGGGCACGCCCTGAAGTGCGGCCAGGTCACATTCGAGACTCGAAGCAAGTTCGCCGCCGTCTATGTCACGGCATGCGAACCCGACAAGACAATCGAGTCCTCGCGAGAGTTGCTGATCGCGGCCATTGCCCGGGCGAGAAACACCGGAATGAAGTTTTCACCCTCCGGCGACCGGATGCTCGCGGCCGGAAGATCGCCGATCCTCATGGAGCCTGTCAAGGCGACGATCACGATCCGCAGGAGCGGTTCGCCGAAAGTCTTCGTGCTCGATCACGACGGGAAGATGACCGGCCGCGAGTTGCCGATCGAGAACGGGGTGTTTGCCATCGACGGGGCGAGGGACAAAAGCCCTTATTACTTGGTGCGTTACTGAAAACGTGGTCTTTGTTTTTCAACAGAAAGGGTTTCGATGAAGATGAGAGTGGTGAGACTGGCAGCGACTGGGGTCGTCGGGTTGTGCGTGGCCCTTGGGTCGACCGTGCGGGCCGACGTGAAGTTGCCCAGCGTGATCGGCAGCCACATGGTCGTCCAGCAGCAACAACCGGTCGTGGTCTGGGGCTGGGCCGATCCGGAGGAGAAGGTCGCCGTGGCCCTGGACGAACAGAAGGCCGAATGCACGGCGGACGCCAAGGGCAATTGGAAGGTGTCGCTCCCGGCCATGGAAGCCGACGGCAAAGCCCACTGTCTCACGGTGAACGGCAAGAACAAGATCGAACTGGTCGATATCTTGGTCGGCGAAGTGTGGCTTGGCTCCGGCCAGTCGAACATGGAATGGCCCGTTGCCGCCACTCAAAAGCCCCAAGAGGCGATCGCCGCGGCCAAGTATCCCCAGATCCGTTTGTTCCACGTGCCGAAGATCCAGACGCCCGAGCCCGCCGCCAATGTCAAGGCCGAATGGACAGACTGCACGCCGCAGACCATCCCCGGCTTCTCGGCCGCGCTCTACTTCTTCGGAGAACGGCTGCACAAGGACTTGAAAGTGCCCGTGGGGCTGATCAACGACTCCTGGGGCGGCTCGCCCATCGAGGCCTGGATCGTGGGCGAAAAGCAGTCGGGCGGGATGTACAACGGGATGATCGCTCCGGTGAAGCCGTTCGCCATCCGCGGCGTGATCTGGTACCAAGGCGAATCGAACGTCGCCAACGGGCTGGCCTATTTCGGCAAGATGAAGGACCTGATCGAGGGCTGGCGCAAGGTCTGGGGCAGCCCGTTCCCGTTCTACTTCGTGCAGATTGCCCCGTGGTCCGGCTATCCGGCGGGCGCCCTGCCGCCGCTTTGGGAGGCTCAAGTCGAAAGTCTCAAGATCCCCGGAACCGGGATGGCCGTAGTGACCGACCTGGTGGACGACATCAAGGACATCCATCCGAAGAACAAGGTCGACGTGGGCAATCGCCTGGCGCTCTGGGCCTTGGCCAAGACCTACGGCAAGAACGACCTCGTCTACTCGGGTCCGCTGTACGAATCGATGACGGTGGACGGCAGCAATGTGCGTCTTGCCTTCGCGCAGGTGGGCGGCGGGCTCAAGTCGCGAGACGGCAAGCCGCTCAGCGAGTTCCAGATCGCCTGGGCCGGCGGCGGCTCCGTTGCCGCCGAGGCTAAGATCGACGGCAACGAAGTTGTGGTCGAGGCCAAAGACGTCGCCGCCCCCACGCAGGTTCGCTTCGGGTGGCACAATACGTCGAATCCCAACTTGATGAACGCCGAAGGGCTTCCGGCGCCGCCGTTCCAGACAGACCGCTGGCGCGGCGGCAACGGGAAGTAGGCCTCGCGAGAAGGCCGCGGTCGCGGATTACGCTCGGGCCGCAGAACGGGTCGAAAGATCGTTCTGCGGCCCGTTCTTCATTCACGCCAAGTGGCAGCGACGCACGTCCGACTCAGATACGGCTTTGCATAAGCAAATGCGTCCTGAGGATCAGGATGCACGTCGGTGCATGGCTGATGATGCCGGTGCAGACGGCTTCCACGGCATGGGCGAGACCGAGACGCACGCGGCGTATCTGTTCGGTCCCTTCCAGGGCCGTCGCGACGAAGGTAAGGCGTTCGGCCAGGAAGAGCGAGGTCGGCGAGGCAACGATCGTGGTGAAGGGGTCCACGACTCCCAAAGGCGCCCATTGCGCGGCCCGAATGCCAAGTTCCTCCTCCAACTCGCGCTGGGCTGCGGCGAGCGGTTCCTCGCCCGGTTCCATGCCGCCGCTAACGGCTTCCAGCCCGAGTCGGCCGATGGCATAGTGGAACTCCTCGGTGAGATAGACGTTCTGGTCGTCGTCCATCGCGAGGACCGAGACGCCGGGCTTCATCTGGACCACGCAGTGCGTGCCGTCGGCCCCGTCGGGCCGGATGACGTCGTCCTGCCGGACCTCGATCCAGAGGTCGCGATAGACCTGACGCGAGGAACGGATTTGCCAAGGGCCGTGCTGTCTCATTCTGTGTGTCCTCCACGTCCGCTGTCGTGAATCGATTATTCTACCGCGTCGGATGCGGAGAACGCGGAGGGGCAGAGCGTCAAACGGGAACCCGTATCGCGGGTACGCCGCGGTCTTTCAGGGCCTGCTGGATGCGATCGACCTGGGTGTTGCTCAGACGCCAGCCGGCGGACTGCGCGGTGTCGCGAAGCTGATCGGGGCGTTTGGCGCCGCATAGGGCCGATGTGACTCCGGGCTGGTGGATCGTCCAGTTGATGACGAGCTGCGCGACGCTGTGGCCCGATTCCGCCGCGATGCCACGCAAGACCTCGACGAAATCGAGGTTCTTCTGGTATTCGTCGCCTTGAAACATGGGGTACTTGCGGCGGCTGTCGTCTGCGAAGACATCGTCGCGGCGGAGCCTGCCGGCCAGGAGGCCCTTCATGAGGGGCCAGTAGACCAGGACGGCAACGCCACGGCTGCGGCACCAGGGGAGCGTGTCAGCCTCGATCTGCCGTTGAAGCATGTTGTACGGCGGTTGAAAGGCGGCGAGCGGACAAACGGCGATGAACTCCTCCAGTTGCGCCACGTCGAGGTTCGAAGCCCCCACGCTCCGCGTCTTTCCTTCCTCGAAGAGCTTGCGGAAGGCACCGGCCGACTCGGCGACCGGGACCTTGGGGTCGGGGGCATGAAGATACAGCAGATCCACGTAATCGGTCCCCAGCCGACGCAGGCTCTCTTCGCACTGGCTCCGGAGCGCGGCTGGCGAGGCATCGTGAGCCTGCTTGCCCTCGGCGTCCCAAGACAGCCCGCCCTTCGTGGCGACAACCATCTCGTGCCGGCGTGCACCAAGGGCGCGACCGATCAGCCGTTCGCTCTCGCCGTGGCGGCCGTAGCAGTAAGCCGTGTCGAGATGGTTGATCCCCAAATCGAAGCAGGCTTGGATCGTGGCGATGCTGTCGGCTTCGTTCGTGCCCGGGCTGGTGAGTCCCGCGATCGGCCAGCAGCCCAATGCGATCGCGGAGACAGAAATGCCAGTGTCACCGAGCGGTCGGAAATCCATGGTGATGCTGTCCTTGAGGGCCGGCGGAAGACACCCAGGCCTCCGCCGTCCGAGGGACTCCGGGGAGTCTGGCTTCGCCATATGCTGGAGTCACCGGAACGTTCTCAAATGGCGCGAACTCGGGCTGAACGCTCGGCGGATTGCCCCTGATTGTGCCCGGTGACTGCGAAGATTGCAATGGTTCATCCCCGCGCACAAGGGGGCAGGAGCGCAGGGGAATCGCCACGAATCAGTCGTTTGGGCCATGCGAAACCTCGCTTGACAGTCGGATTCACGCGACGTCTTGGCGTCTGTTGCGGGATTTGGTGGCCGCAAGGTTCGGTTCCGCTAAAGGCGCCTTTTCGGCTACAATTGGAGGTGCGAAGACCGTTCGATGGTGAAGTCACACGAAGTGGGCGGCAAGAGGAGACGATGCAACCGTGATGAGTCCGGAGCAGTTCAGGCGATGGGGTCGCGAGGTGATTGATTGGGTGGCAAACTACATGGAACAGGTGGAGCGGTACCCCGTGGCGTCTCAGATTTCGCCCGGACAAATCCGCGCCCAATTACCCGAGGCTCCTCCCCAGGTGGGCGAACCGTTCGACGCCGTCCTCCGCGACCTGGACCAGATCATCATGCCGGGGATCACCCACTGGCAGTCACCCAACTTTTTCGCCTACTTCCCGTCGAACAACTCCGGTCCCTCGATCCTGGGTGAGCTGGTTGCGGCCGGCCTGGGGGTGCAGGGGATGCTTTGGGCCACCAGTCCGGCGTGCACTGAGTTGGAGACCCACGTGTTGGATTGGGTGGCGGACATGTTGGGCCTGCCGGCCCACTTCAAGTCGACCTCCACCGGCGGCGGCGTGATTCAAGACAGCGCCTCGTCAGCCTCGCTGTGCGCGATCCTCGCGGCGAGGGAGAAGGCCACCGGCGGTCGCAGCAATCTTGCCGGCGTGCGCGAGCCCCTGGTGGGCTATGCGACGGCGCAGACGCACTCTTCCGTGGAGAAGGGGATTCGCATTGCCGGACTGGGGAGCGAAAACCTCCGTCTTGTGGAAACGGACGACAAGTTCCGCATGCGCCCCGACCGGCTTTGCGAAGCCATTGCGGCCGATCTGACGGCAGGAAGGCAGCCTTGTTTCGTCTGCGCCACGGTCGGCACGACTTCGACGACCGCCATCGATCCGCTGCCGGAGATCGCTCCGATCTGCCGCGAGCACGGCTTGTGGCTGCACGTCGATGCCGCATTGGCCGGCACCGCCGCCTTGTGCCCCGAGTTCCGTTTCATTCACGAAGGACTCGAAGGGGCCGACAGCTACTGCTTCAACCCGCACAAATGGATGTTTACCAACTTCGACTGCGACTGCTTCTTCGTGCGCGATCGCGGCCCCCTGATCCGCGCGCTGAGCATCCTGCCCGAGTACTTGAGGAACAAGGCCACGGAGTCGGGCGCGGTGATCGACTATCGCGACTGGCAGGTCCCGCTGGGACGGCGGTTCCGGGCCTTGAAGTTGTGGTTTGTGATCCGGTCGTTTGGCACGGACGAACTGCGGCGGCGGGTCCGCGAGCACGTGGCCCTGGCCCAGGAGTTTGCGTCGTGGGTGGACGCCGATCCGCGTTTCGAGCGGATGGCGCCCACGCCGCTCAGCCTGATCTGCTTCCGCCACCGCGGCGGCGACGCAGTCAACCAGCAGATTCTCGACAGGCTGAATGGCTCCGGAAAGATCTGCCTGAGCCACACGCGGATTCACGATCACCTCACCCTGCGGATGTCCATTGGCCAGACGAACACCCAAAGGCGGCACGTGGAGAACGCTTGGCGACTGATTTGCGACGCGGCGGCCGAGGCGTCGTCAGCCCAATAGGTGGACGTCCCACGCGACCGCAGACGCGACGCAATGATGCGGGGCACACGGAACAGAGGGAGACCGACAGGACCGCGCCGTTTCTCTTGGAGCCAGCGGCAGCGGGCTGTTGTCCGCGGTCGTTACCTCGTCTCATCCCGCCGCCAGTGGCAGCGCGTCAAACGATGTGCCGCGACGCGAGGTCTTCTGCCAAGCGACGCATCCCTTCCGCTGTTGAAATGCGCGGTTCGTAGCCGAGGTCGCGACGGGCCCGCGCGATGTTGTAGAAGTGCGAACGCCCCAACTGGGCGGCGAGGAATCGGGTCAAGGGTGGTTCGCCGGCCCCGGGGATCATCCGGCCGACGAGTTCCATGACCGCGCCGAGCCGCACGGCGGCCTTCAACGAAATGCGTCTGGGGGTCGGCGGCAGTCCCGCCAACGCGAGGATTTGATTGATCCAGTCCCAGCAGTTGACGGGTTCGCCTTGCGAGATGTAGTACGCCCGGCCTGCCGCCGCAGCGCCGGGAGCGAGCGCCCGGGCAGCCAACACATGGGCTTCTGCGGCGTTGTCGATATAGACCATGTCGACCAGGTTGGCGCCGTCGCCCACTTGCCAAAGCCGATTGGCCCGCCGGCGTTGGATCAATCCCGGAACAAGATGCCGATCGCCCGGCCCCCAGACCAGATGCGGGCGCAATGCGCAGGTCAGCAAGCCGCCCTTTCCATTGGACTGGAGCACGTGCTGCTCGGCCATTGCCTTGGAACGCGGATAGTGACAGAGCCAGCGGGTGGGGTACGCGGTCGACTCGTCGACGCCGCATTGGTCGGTACCGTCGAACGTCACGCTGGGGCTGCTGGTGAACACGAGCCGGCCGACGCCATGTTCCAGACACCCGGCCACGACATGCATCGTGGCCGCCACGTTCGACCCGTAATAGCGAGTCCACGGCCCCGAGATTCCCGCCACGCCGGCGGTGTGGAACACGGTGTCGCTGCCGCGCATGGCAGCAATCGCCGCGTCTCGGTCGCGCAAATCAACGCGGAGAACTTCGACCCCCGACGCGGTAAGATCGGGAACCTCGCTTCGGCACAGCGATCGAACCTGATGCCCCTGGGCAAGCAATTGGCGGACAATGGCCCCTCCCAGGAATCCCGAAGCTCCGGTTACTAGGGCCTTCATCCGTAAAACCCACGAGTCTGGCGATTCGTTGTGGTGCGGCCAAGACGTCAGAGGAAGCCGTTCTGGATCAAGAGGGAAGTCCGCGTGATCTCACCCCAAGTCCATGATACTCCGAAGCCAGTTCCACGGTCTCTCCTCCACTGCCGAATTGCCGATGCCGCGAAGGAAATGTCGGCCTATCCGGCTTTCCCATTCGGTGGCGTCGGAGACCCCTTTGGCAACGGTGCAGGCGCCGAAGGGGCCGGAGCCGCGCCCGGAGGCGCAGGCGTCTCATCCGGCTTGATTCCAAAATCGGTCTCCGGCGTGCGCTGCCGCGCCGGTGGCGGCGCGGCCGGGACCTTGGACGCGGTCGCAGGCTTCGTGGGGGCGGCAATCGGCGGAGCGCCCGTCGTCTTCTCGTCCTTTTTCGGAGCAGCCGGCATGGCTTTCGCGGACAAGGGCCCTGGTGGAGGCGGGCGGAAGGTGGGACCGCTGTCCGACTTCACCATGCTCATCGAGATCTCCAGGTATCCCACACCGCTTTCCTCAAAGGCCCCGGCCGGCAACTGAAGGCGAAGCGTCCGCGCTCGCTCGACCGGCCGCTCGAAGACCAGGATATCCTCGACAGCCTTCTCGGGATAGAGCGACTTGGTGCGCTGTTGCCCCTCGAAGCTAGCCCCGCCGGGAGCCGCTTGGAGCGTGTACGGGTTCTTCAGATCATCGGTCAGCCGCACCTGATTGTCGCGAAGGCTCCAACTCTTGTACTGGATCTTGCGCGTCGCGCTCAGGTTGGCGACCTCGATCGTCAGCAGCAGGTAGTTGTCCTGACTATCCGAGACCCGATTGGCGCCGTCGATCAGCTTGGCCCGGCCGATTTCGGCTTTGAGGACCTTGACCGTTACGTCGCCGCACTTCCACGGTTCACGCGCGGCGTTGATCCAAGTGACGCCGGACGGCTCTGTTGCGCCCGTCGAGGCAGACTTGGGGATAGGGGGTGGCCCCTGCAACCCTTTGCCGCCGGGCCGCTGGTCCGCGGAGTTGCTCGACGCCGTCCCGCTCGTAGCGGCGGTGGGAGCGTCTGCCGAACTGCTCGACGTATCGGAATTCCGAACCTGAACGAGGACGATCCAAACGACCACAAGGAGCACGAACGTGCCCAGCAGCACCGGAACCGTCCACCGTCGAAGCGATTCAGCGGAATTCTCGTGCCGATGGGTCGCCTCAATTGAGACCTTTGGATCACTCGAACGGGCCGACTGCGTCTCCGCAAGGAAATCGAGCCCCGTGGCCCGCCAGCCCTTCAGTTGCCTTGGCGGCTTGGCCGGCGCGCTGGATTCCGCGGCGGGCATGCTCGTCAGATCGAGGCCCGCGTCGCGGTGCTCTGTCAGTCGCTTCTTGCCCGGGTTAGGGGGGAGTGCGGGGGGCTCCTCAACCATGGGAACGGCCCGCAACAGCGGTCGCGGGCGCGCCGGGTGACTCGCCTCGCTGGGGAGCGGCGGTGCCGGCAACTCGGTGGCCGGTTCGGCGGTAACCGCAAACAGCCCCTTGACGCTCGCCGCCGGCACCCAGGCCCCCAAACGACCATGGCGCACTGCGTCCCCCGGGGTCAGCCGGCCTTCGTTGACCATCGCGCGCAACTGCCCGGCGGTCAGTGGACCGTCCTCTTCTCCAGAAATCCGGCAATACCAATCCGGCGCCATGGGCGACTCTGAAACCACCAACGACTCTTCCGCCAGCGCGTCCTCTTCGATTAACGCTAGCACATCCCCCCCGCTTCAGCAAGAAACGGGCGCGAGGCAAACGCCACAGCGGACACCCCGATAGCAGGGCAACTCGTACGGGCCGATGATCCTTTGCCGGATGTATCGGACCTGGACTATAGCATTCTTTCGACCGATTGGGCCACCAGATCGGACACGCGCGGGTGACGCTGTAGATCGACCGCGACCCGTGGATGGGCGAAGACACGCACGCGTTTCACATAATCGTCGAACTGCTCCTGAGCGAGCGTGCGCACTACCGGCGAGACTTCGTCGAGCGGCCGATAGCGGGCCTCCTTGGGAAAGAAGACGTCGACGTCGATCTCCACCTCGCGGGCCACGGGCGGGGCGTCGAAAAGGACTTCGTGCGGCGCGACGATCCGGCCCAACGCGGTGCTGGCGACCGCAGCGAACTGCTCGGCGCAGGCTGCCAACCATGGATACGGACGCCGGGCGAGTTGACCGTAGACTTCGCGCCGCTCAAATAAGCTGTACTGCGCAACCCGCTTGTAGAGTCGTCGCTTGGGGCCAAACAGACCGTCGAGCAACTCCTTCGCCGGGCCCGAGCCCGCGGCGCGCTGCAGTTCGCGAATCATGGGCTGCTCTTCCGTGCGAAACAAGGCGTCGAGGTCCAGCGCCCCGTGGATCAGGTAAAAGGCTCGCTGCAGCATGGCGGTCGCCGAACGGACCCCGTGGTGCCAGTAGACCTCGCTGAACATCACATAGCGGGCAAAGACCAGCAGTTCTGCCGCGGTCTTCCCCTTGTCGGTGATCGCCAGCCCGTCGCCCGCCTCGTTCAGGCAGAGGCTGCCGATCAACCGCGGTTGATCGAAATGCCGGCCGTACGGCACGCCGGCATGGAGGCTGTCGCGAAACAGGTAGTCCATCTTGTCGATGTCGATCGGTCCGGAAAGCATGCTGGCCAAGATCCGGGACGTGGTGGAAAGCGGCTCTTCACTCAGCAAGGCGACCACGTCGCGGGGCTGGATTGCCCAGTCGTGACGAAGCGCGTCGGCAATCTCCCCCTCCAGTAAGAAGCTGTTGGCGAACAACTGGTGGTTCGGAACGCTCGGCAGGTGGATGTCCTCAATCGGATGACAGAACGGCCAATGCCCCAAGTCGTGAAGCAACGCCGTGACGATGAACAGCTCGGCGTCCTCGGGGCGGACCACCCGCACAAACCGCTCGTCGTAGGCCAGGCGTTTCAGAAACAGCAGGGCTAGGCGGTAGACCCCAAGGGAATGCTCGAACCGCGTGTGATGCGCCGCCGGATAGACCAGCGAGACCAGTCCCAATTGGCTCACCCGGGCCAGACGGCGGAACTCGGCCGTGTCAAGGATCTGCCTCACCCGGGGGGTTAGCGGGACGTCCAGCTCCGGAGGAATGCGAACCAACCCCTGCCGCCGATCCAGGCCCGCCACTTCCGGTATGTCGAGGATTGTCATGCTCTCTTCATCCAAATGCCACCCGTGCGGTATGCCACCTACTCTATGTCTCAAGTCACCTAGTGCTCTGTCAATCGTAGTCTGATATATGGTATCCTCCGCGCAGTCGTTCATGGAAGACCGATTGGACCAGGAGGGTATCATGGAAAAGCGTTACCGGGTGACGTTGACGAAGGAGGAACGGGAAGCGTTGCAGTCGATGGTTTCGGCCGGAAAGGCGGCGGCGCGAAAGTTGGTGCGGGCTCGCATTCTTCTGCTGGCCGATCAGGCGGACGGCGGCCCCGCCAAGAAAGACCCGGAGATTGCCGACGCCTTGGGCTGCGGACGAGCAACGATCGACCGCGTTCGTAAACAGTTCGCGGAGGAGGGGCTGGAAGCGGTCCTGACCCCCAAACCGACCACGCGGATCTACGAGCGGCGGCTGGATGGCAAGACGGAAGCACGCCTTGTGGCCATTGCTTGTGGAGCGCCGCCGGAAGGCCGGGCACGCTGGACGTTGCGTTTGTTGGCTGACCGCATCGTGGCTCTGGGTTACGTGGAATCCGTGTCCCACGAAGCCGTGCGGCAGACGTTAAAAAAAGCGAACTTAAGCCTTGGCTGAAGAAAGAATGGTGTTTGCCAGAGGGTCCCTCGGCGGAGTCTGTCGCTGCGATGGAAGATGTATTGGACGTGTACCATCGCCCGTATGATCCCGAGCGTCCAGTGGTTTGCACGGATGAGGCGAGCAAGCAATTGATCGCTGAAGTGCGCCAACCGTTGCCGGCGCAGCCTGGCCGGATCGCCAAGTACGACAGTGAATACGAACGACGTGGCTCGGTCAACTTTTTCATGGCGGTGGAACCGTTGGCGGGGAAGCGGACGGCGCGTGTGACAGATCGCCGGACGAAAATCGACTGGCAATTCACTACGGCCGACGCCCGCATCAGACTAAAGCGACTTTATCCATCAATCCAAGACTGACAGAGCACTAGGAGGATGCCATTACTCTACCCTTTTCAGCCTTCCAATGGGCAGTCGTTTTCCGAAACGCCACAAGGTCCAGGACTGGACCGTGCGTGGGCTGGACACGCGCAGTCGCGGCCGATAAGGTAAATGTGGTGCGGGGCTAACAGGCCCGTTTGGGCCGTTGCCGGTGGGGGAAGCAAGGGAGACAAGCGACAATGAAGAAAGTGGAAGCGATCATTCGCCATTTCAAGCTCGAAGAGGTGAAGAACGCCCTGACCGAGCAGCGAGTCCAGGGAATGACGGTCACCGAGGTGCGCGGATTCGGCCGCCAGAAGGGGCATACGGAGATGTACCGCGGCACCGAGTACACCGTCGACTTCCTCCCCAAGATCAAGATCGAAATCGTCGTCGCGGATGAGGCCGTGCAGGGGGTGCTGGACGCCATCGTCCGCTCGGCCCGAACCGGACAGGTCGGCGACGGCAAGATCTTCGTCAGCGAAATGGGGCAGGCCGTTCGCATCCGCACCGGAGAGGCCAACCAGGACGCAATTTAGACGGAATCGCGCGATCCGTGGAACCCGTTCGTAGTACGGGGCTTCAGCCCCGTTCATACGGTCAACTGGGTCATGCGGGGCTCGACGGGCTAAAGCCGCACTGCGAGCGGCCGGGCCTCCTGGCGTC
>CAZFKF010000009.1:0-17425 GCA_964518805.1 uncultured Planctomycetaceae bacterium
CGCGGTGCCTGGTCGAACAGGTGCTCGGGGGGGTCGCTCCGTTTAACGCGCCGGCCTCAGGCCGCTGACTCCCGCCAGCACACAACCAGCATCAGCGGGCTGTCCCCGCACTACGTACGGCCAGCGTAGGGGAATGGTGCAGTGTCGCTCAGACGATGCGGGTCGCACTCCAGCTTCCGCTAATGACTCGAGAACCCCATCGTTTAGCAAACGTGCCGTTCGCCTTGGCATTCGCGTCAACAAGGCTGAAATGGCCTTTCAGGGTGATGTTGCCCGTAATCTTGAAGTTGATGTTGCCTTGGGCGTTGATCGCCCCAGCGCCCCGCCCGGGTACCGTCACCTTGGTCACGCCGTTGACCACGGAGAAGCGGATGTTCGCAGTGTACTTGTGCCCATTCAGCTTGTAGGTGTACTTTCCGACGTAGTTGCCGTTGAATCGCTTGGCGTTGATCCCCGCAACGAGAGCCGACTCGGAGCTCGACGTGCTCGTGCCCACGCTTGAGATGGCGGCGGCGGCCGCCACGGAGTTCTGCACAGGCGGAGCAACCACTGCGGCGGCCACAATCGCCGGGGCGTTCGGGGGTCCGACGAGGGCGGCCTTGGGGCTGATGGACACGGCCGAGAGCAAGTCGCGGCCCTCCAACCCCTCAAGACGCAGCCTGCGGCGTCCCGATCGCTTCGCCGCGCGCCGCGATGACTCTGAGCCACTCGGAAACCAATTCAAGAACTTCAACATGGAACTACCTCCGCCGTCACAGAACAAGGGACAGATGCTTCACGGAATCCACCGGGCGCGACCACGTCTCTCAACTTCGCCAGACAGAAATCCACCGCCCGATCGCCATCATACTCACAGACAACCGCGAATGCACTCATTTTGTGGTAATATCACCCCCGCAATGATGTATCGGGGAGTAACCTTCGAGCCCGTTCGCGTGTCGGCGCCTATTCTGCGGCACGGGTCAAGTAAGTAAATGAGGAGTTCTGCGCTCATCATTCCCCGGAACGCGGCGACACTCCAAAGAACCCACGTGCGGGAGTGGCCGGGGACTGAATCATCACCCTTGGAGCCGTGCGAAACGCCCATGGGCACAACAGGATGACGCGATTGAGCACATCGGACGCCCCGATATGCAACCATCCACATGAAGAGCAGTCGTCTTCGGGGAGGGTGTCAGGGTTTGTGGACACGTGGGCAGAAAGGGCGTCGAAGCCCGCACGGTCCGCCACCCACGAGTAACTGCCGAGGCGAGTGATACCGGTGCCTGAGAGCAACCCGCAAGCGCAAGGCCGAGTTCAGAGAAGACTCTCCAGAAGCAGTCGCATCTTACGCATCTCCGCGTTCTGATCGGTATCGGGCAAGGGAGGCATGTCGACGCACAGGGCCCGCGTGTAGTTGAACTTGTTGAGTTGCGTTACCAAGCGGCCGTACTCGACGTGCCCTTGCCCAACGCGGACCTGAAACTTGTCCTTGTTGGTGTCGCGAAGACGGACGTGGCAGGTGTAGGGCATCACCTGCTCGTAGCCGCCGCCCTTGTGAGGCCCCCAAATGTAGTGACTTGGATCCAGCGTGATGTGCAATCCCTTCACGTTGTCGCAGAGAACCACGGCGGTGTCGGGGTCTTGGGTCATGCGGCCCGTTTCCGTCAGCAACCCCACGAGAACACTGTCTTCTGCTGCAATCGCCACGAGATTGCGAAGACGTTCGACTTCGGCATTGAAAGGCGTGCCCAACTCGCCGGAACGTACCACCATCGCCACCACTTTGGTTGCCTTGGCCAGCTTGCAGCACGCGGTGAACTGTCGGTAGTACTCGTCCTCTTGGGTGGTATCGCTATCGAAACTGTAGGCAATCGTCGTCATGCGCTGCGTTTGCCGGCACGTTCGCACCACCCGATCGAAATCGCCAAGGACCTCCGATGGCTTGATGTTACCCCCCGATTCGTGCAGGGTGATCTCAAGATTCGTGAACTCCAGGTCCGTTAACCGTTCCACCGCTTCGGAAAGCGAGAGGTCCGGAAAACAGGCAGTCGAGGCAGCAACAAACACGGGGACGCTCCTTCTTCAGCCGGTGCGACCGGCCGGTCGCACCGCTACGGAGACTCCTTTCTGCAAAGAACCTACTTTACAATGGAGCTCTGCTGAGGGTACTCCGGGTTCTAAGCATACGAATTCACCTACGCGGGTCAACATCATTACCACGAAGGACCAACCATGCAACCGAGTGAAATCCCGTCGCACGCCACGTATGTCCCCGCCCAGGTGGTTAATCCTCCCCGCAAGAGAAGTGCCTTGCGAGGGTTGTTCGTGTTGTTGTTGCTCATGGGGCTTGGCATCTCGCTGCTGGTGAACCTCGTCTTGATGGCCGGGGGCGCGGGCTACGACAGTACCACGCGACTCCAGGAACGCCACGTCTCGCACAGCCAGTACGCCAAGGACAAAGTGGCCGTGATTACCTTGGAGGGAACGATCCTCGAAGGCCACGGATTCGTGAAGCGGCAGATCGATCGGATCTCGAAGGATGAGGACGTCAAGGCGGTCGTGCTGCGGGTCAACTCGCCGGGCGGCACGGTCAGCGGCAGCGACTACATCTACCATCACCTGAAGCAAATGCTGGCCGAGAGGCAAATTCCCATGGTGGTCAGCATGGGCAGCCTGGCTGCCAGCGGCGGATACTACGTGGCAATGGCCGTGGGTGACCGGCCCGACAGCATTTACGCCGAGCCTACCACGTGGACCGGTTCCATCGGCGTAATGATTCCTCACTACAACGTGGCCAAGCTCATGGCGGATTGGGGGGTTGAGCAGGACTCTGTGGTCAGCCATCGGCTGAAGGGAATGGGAAGCTTTACGCGCAAGATGACGCCTGAAGAGCGGGCCATCCTCCAGAGCCTGGTCGACGACAGCTTCACGCGATTCAAAGGCATCGTCAAGGATGGCCGCCCGATGTTCCGTCGCGATGCCGCGGCTCTCGACAAGATTGCGACGGGCCAGGTCTTCACTTCCCAACAGGCCATCGAGAACGGGCTCATCGACAAGATCGGCTTCCTGGAAGACGCCGTGGATCAGGCGATCAAGATGGCTGGTTTGTCGAGCGATGAGGTACGCGTCGTCGATTACAAGCCCGAGTTCTCGCTGATCGACCTGATGCTGGGCGAGGCGAAGTCGCAACGATCGAAGCTGGACATGGAGTCGCTCATCGACATGGCCACGCCCAAGGCGTATTACTTGTGCACGTGGCTTGCCCCGTTGTTGGCCAGCGGACGACCGGACCCGTGACGGGTGGCCGGCGACCTCAAGGCGTCGCCGCTGGTTTCTCGGGGAGGGCGTCGAGAGGCAGAACCTCGGCGGGGTTGAAGAGCTCGTCGTGCTGAGTCTGCGCGAGGCGGAGCACGAGGATCTTCTGCTCCACGCGGCCGTCGGTGCGTTCGGTGAAGAAGCGATGGCCGAGCGTGCAGGAGCGTTGCGGCAGCGTGCTGGCGATGAGAATCTGCCCCGGGGCAAGGACAGCCTCGATGGCCATTTCGTCAAACGCTCGCTTGGCGCGCCCTTGCTCGATGCGAAGCGCTCCTTGCGTGCCTACGTAGCGGATCTTGCTTTCGCCGTGGTGGATCTCCGGAACGAGTTTGAGCCGCACCCGTCCGTCGCGCTCCGGGAAGGCCCGAACCGCCAGGATCGGCTGGGCGGTGCCGAACGTCTCGCCTTCCACCCCGGCGGAATTGCATAGGAGCACCGACGTCTCCTCCTGGAGATCGGAGGCGACGATCTCGGTGCGGGCCCCGGCGCGCAATTCCATGTGCCTTCGCACCACCCGGGGTTCGTGCCCCAAGTCCGTGACTCGGTTTTCCAGGGAATTCCCCTGCGGCGCCGGCTTGTCGCTCAACTCCAAGAGTCGCGCCAGGCTCGCCGGAACCTGGCCGCCGGCCAGGCCGACCCGAAATCCGTTGCGCGTCAACCGCTGGCGGATCTCGGCCGGCAGCAGCATCTCGTCGACATCGGCCCAAACCAACTGGTTGGCCTCCGGATCGCCCAGCGGAAACCTCGCAAAGAAGGCGTCCAGGGCGACGCTGTCCGGCGACATGTGCGGCGGGCGAAGCGGCGACTTGCCCATCGGCTCGACAACGTCGTGGCACCCCGCCAGCGCTGCCAACCCCACAAGCCCCAGCCACATCGTGCTGCGCCAGAAATCCATTGCCGTCATGTAACCTTGGACGAACGTCGGGCAGGTCCGCGCAAGTCTACCCTGCCATCCCGGAAAGGAGGGCGGGAGCGTACACGAAGCTCCCGGAACCGTCAAGGCAAGATGCGCGGTTTGCGGAGTGTGCGTGCTATGAAAGCGAATTATGCCGCGACGCCGAAGATGCCGTAAGCAGACGTGGGGCGGGCCAAGCGGAGCGCCGGCCCACCCTATAAGCTCTCGTTCGCCCGAAGGTTCGGCTGGTCCACGGGGATGAGCTTCGGCGTGCGCACGCGCAGACCGAAGATCCGCCCGTAGCGGCGAGTGAGTTCGTGGTGATCGTCGCGGAGGAACTCGTAGAGGGCTTCAGGCGGCCTATGCGAAAGCCAGCGTTCGGCCATGGCTGCCACGAGGGCATCGTACCGCTTCTGAGAGCCGCTGTGAGCGTAGCACCGCCCTCCAAAACGGCGCAGGTCGCCGTCGAAACGCGGGCCGATGTGCCACAGCTCGTGAACGATGGTCGTCAGCTTCGCCGAAAGCGAAAGGTCAAGAAAGCGGGGCAGGTAGAAGTTCAGGATGTAGAGGACCTCGCGGCCCGACGCGTCGACCAGGCGCGGAATCCGCCAACGACGGCCGCGGCGAACCGTCTCCGTGGCCCCGCCCGCGAATCGCAACGGGGTCAGGGAAGCATACATACCGTGGGGCACCGCCTTGCGGGCCTGGCAGAAGCTGAACGCGACGCGAGCCAGATCGATGTGCTTCAGCGAATCGAGGCGTGCGACCATGTCCTCGCAAACGCGCCGCGCGTGGAGCGTGAAGTCCAGCCCGCTGCGGACAACGGGCAAAGCGGAAACTGCCGCATATTCACGGTCGCCTTGAGATCCATCCATCGAAGCGATCGAGCATCGTACCATTGACGAAGCCGTTCGATGGTCCCCTCGACACCCGAGCCGCTATGCCGGCGAAGCCGGGGCTTCAGCCTGGGCGGGCGGGGCCGATTCGGCGGCGGGAGCGGGCTCTGGCTCCATGGTCGGCTTCGGGGCCGTCTTCCTGCGCTGCCGGTCGTGCACGCCGACGAACTCGAGGATCGCTCGATCGCCGGCATCACCCAACCGCGGCTTGGCCAAGCGGAGAATGCGGGTGTAACCGCCCGGGCGGTCGGCGAAGCGAGGCGCCAGGTCATCGAACAGGATTCGAACTGCCGTCTTGTTGCCCAGCAAACGAAGCACGCGGCGCCGGGCCGCAACGACCGGGGCCACCGCCGCATTCCATTCGCGCCACTGCGCGCTGGTGCGCCACGCCCGCCACTTGTCGCTGTGCCGCGGTGCCGTCGTATTCAACGCTTCCGCGTCCTTCTTGGCGGGAAGCGACCGGCAGGCAATCGTCACGCACTTCTCCACCAACGGCCGCACTTCCTTGGCCTTGGGCAGGGTGGTGACAATACGGCCCTTGACCTTCGGCTCGTTGTCTTCCCCGTCGGCGTCGCGCTCGGTGAGGATCAAGGCGCTGGCGAGACTCCGCAGCAGGGCCCGTTGGTGGTTGGGGTTGCGTCCGAGTTTACGGCCACGTCGTCGATGTCTCATGATCGTCTGGTCTTCTGTCTTGATTCACCGCGGACAAGGAACAGCGTCGAGGAGCGGGCGAGGCGATTGCTTTGCTGCCTGCTCAGACGCTGCATGTCCTCCGCGGCGTGCTCGTGTTGTTCAGAAAGGGCTGGACGGAACCGACGGCAAACGCATCCCGAGACGCAACCCCACGTCGGCCAACTTCTCTTTGACTTCATGGAGCGTGGTCTCGCCGAAGTTGCGGACCTCCAGGAGTTGATCCTCGGTCCGCTGCACGAGGTCGCGGATCGTCCGAATGTTCTCCGACTCCAGGCAGTTCATCGCCCGGACCGAAAGGTTCAGCTCCGACAAGCTCAAGCCCAACTTCGACTCGGTCGCGGGGTCCACGCCGGCCACCGCCGGGCCGCGGGCATCGCCGTGAATCCTCTGGCCCAGTTCGCTGTATTGCACGAAGGGGTTCAAGTGCTTGCGGAGAATCTTGGCGGATTCCACCAGCGCCATTTCCGGGCCGATCGAACCGTTCGTCCAGATTTCCATCGTGAGCTTGTCGAAGTTGGTCTTCTGGCCCACGCGGGTCTCTTCCACTTCGTAACGCACGCGAACCACGGGGCTAAAGGCGGCGTCGACGGGAATGACGCCCAGTTCCTGCGCTTGCGGCGTGTGCTCGGTCGACGGGACGTATCCCCGGCCCGTATCCACCACCAACTCCAGCACGAAAGGCACGTCCTCCGTCAGCGTGGCGATCACGTGACTTTTGTTGATCACCTCGACTTGCCCGTCCGTCAGGACGTCGGCGCCGGTGACCACGCCCTTGACGCTCTTGTCGACGCGGACCACCTTGGGCTGAAGGCTGTGGTTCTTGACTACCAGCGACTTGACGTTCAGCACCACATCGGTCACGTCCTCAACCACGCCGGGAAGCGTGGTGAATTCGTGGAGTGCCCCGTGCAACTTGACGCGGGTCACGGCGCTGCCTTCGAGGCTCGACAGGAGAATCCGGCGGAGGCTGTTGCCGATCGTCGTGCCGAAGCCGCGCTCGAAAGGTTCGGCAACGAACTTGCCGTAGGTGGCGGTCAGCGTGCTGCGGTCGCAGACTACTTGGCTGGGAAGTTCCAGTCCGCGCCATCGAATTCGCATGGGAAGACTCCGAGAGAAACCGACTACCTCGAGCTGAACTCAACAATCAGTTGGACTTGAACCGGGATCGAGGCGTCTTCGATGCCCGGGGCGCGCATGACGTGCCCCTCCGGCTGAGGCCCGGGCGCCAACTGCAAGAAGTCGGGCACGTCCGCATTCGACTCGGCGAGGTTCGCCTGCACCCGCTCCACGATCTTCGGCCGATTCTTCACGCCGATCACGTCCCCCGGACGGCACAGATAGCTGGGAATGTCCACGCGGCGTCCGTTCACGGTGAAATGACCGTGGCGGATCATCTGCCGGGCCTGGGCCCGCGATACGCCGAATCCCAAACGCTGAACGATGTTGTCCAACCGGCTTTCCAAGAGGGCCATCAAGGCCGCGCCCGTGTTGCCCTTGGTCCGTTGGGCTTCCTTGAAGTAGCGGCGGAATTGCCGTTCGAGGAGCCCGTAGTAGTGCTTCACCTTCTGCTTCTCGCGGAGGTGAATGCCGTAATCGGTGAGCTTCCCGCGGCGGAAGGAGTGCATACCCGGCGCCTGCTCGCGCCGCTTGATCGCACACTTGTCGGTGTCGCAGCGAAGCCCCTTCAAAAAGAGCTTCATCCCCTCACGACGACAAAGCCGGCAAACCGGTCCGGTGTTACGAGCCATACTTGATTTCGCTTCTAGTCGCTGTTCAAACGTCGCACCACGGGATGGAAAAAAACCGGAAGCCACGAGTCAAAACGCTGAAGTCAGAAGTCGGCATCGAATGCAGCATTCGGCGCCGTCCCGAAATCCAGATCCTCCCGTTGCGCTCCGATTCCTCCCTCACCCGACAAAACTCATTACACGCGGCGGCGCTTCTTGGGCCGGCATCCATTGTGCGGCAGAGGCGTCACGTCCTCGATCGATTTGATCGACAACCCCGCGGCCTGCAATGCCGTGATCGCGCTTTCCCGTCCGCTGCCCGGTCCCTTGACTTTCACGTCCACCTCGCGCACGCCGAACTTCATGGCTTTTTCCGCGGCCTGCTGGGCGGCCATCTGCCCGGCGTACGGAGTGCTCTTCCGGCTCCCCTTGAACCCGCACGTGCCGGAACTGGACCAACAAAGGGTGTCCCCCTTGGTGTCCGTGATCGTTACCGTCGTGTTGTTGAACGTTGCCTTGATGTGGGCCGTGCCCACGGACACGTTCCGCCGGGTCTTTCGACGTGCTGCTGCTTTGGCCACCGGTGATCTTGCTCCACTACAGAAAAGCCCTGATCCTCAACGCCCCTCGACGCTTGCCGCCCAAACGGTTTTGACCGGCAAGGTCAAGCCGCTCTTACCGCAAGTCCTTGACGCCCTTTTTGCCGGCCACGGTCTTCTTGGGCCCCTTCCGCGTCCGGGCGTTGGTCCGCGTGCGCTGCCCGCGGACCGGCAAACCGCGACGGTGCCGTATCCCGCGATAGCAATTGATGTCGCGCAGACGGGAGATGTTCTGCGTCACCTGCCTGCGCAACTGGCCCTCGACCGTGTAGTCCTTGTCCAACAGAGCGGCTAGGCGTGCCAATTCATCTTCGCGCAGGTCCTTAGCCCGCGCCTGCGGATTCACCCCCGCCTTGAAGCACAGTTCCTGCGCCACCTTCGGGCCGACGCCGTAAAGATAGCGCAAGGACACCACCGTCGGCTTGTTGTTTGGAATGTCGACACCCAACAAACGAGGCATTGATCCGCTCCACTATTTCATTGACTGCCGAGACATGCCCGTAAGCCCCAACTTACCCTCAGCCACCCCTCCGAGCTCCGCAAACGACGCATCGGCAAGCCATCACCTGCGGTCGACCTGCCCCAGGGAGGTGTGAGTACCAGGAACTAGCCCTGTCTCTGCTTGTGGCGGGGGTTGGTGCACACCACGTAGACGGTGCCCCGCCTGCGCACGATCTTGCAGTGCTCGCAAATCCGCTTGACGCTGGCACGCACTTTCATAACGACTTACGCTCTTTCCGCAATGGGGGACAAAGTGTCTTAGTATAGGCGATTGAACGCGACTGCCTCAAGGCCCTGAGAAAATAATTTCTACCTGCACCCGACATCAACACTCGGGCGACCCAAGAAAACCCAGGGATAAGAGGAAAGCCTTGGTTCTATGCTACCTATTCTTGCTGAACTCCGCAGTTGCTTCAGATTGACTCGTCAATACGCTTCTCCCGGTCGCTTGTGATGAGGACCGGCGGTAAGCACGTAGGGCCCGTGGGATGTGATCGCCACGGTGTGTTCAAAATGGGCGCTCGGGCGGCCGTCAGCGGTCGCCTGGGTCCAGTGGTCTGCACGGGTGCGCACGCGCTTGGTACCCATGTTGACCATCGGCTCCACGGCGATCACCAGCCCGGGAACCAGGCGAAAATCACCCCCGCGACGGAGCTGGTCGCTAATGTAGTTCGGTACCTGGGGATCTTCGTGCATCTCGCGTCCGATCCCGTGGCCCACGAACGACTCGACCGTCGTGAATCCCGAGTTCCTTACGTATTTCTCCATTTCCGCGGCCACTTCGCTCCACCACGCCCGCGATCCCATGAGGCCGATCGCCAAGTCCAGCACTCCTTGGGTCACGTCCAGGAGCCGTTGAACTTCGGGGGCGACGCGCCCGACGGGGTACGTGGCCGCCGCATCGCCGCACCAGCCGTTGAGTTTGCATCCAATGTCGATGCTAACAATGTCTCCTTCCGCCAGTTTCCTCGGGCCGGGGATTCCGTGGACCACTTCCTCATTGATCGAGATGCAAGTGGCCGCCGGAAACGGAACCTTGCCAGGCACCCCTTTAAACAACGCAATCGCACGGTGGTCGTGAATATACTTGTCCACTGCGGCGTCGATGGCCACCGTGGTTACACCGGGCCGGAGCAATGACGCGGCCAACTGGTGCGTTTCCCAAACCAGCAGACCCGCCTTGCGCATCAACTCGAGGTCCCGAGCCGACTTAAGTTCTGGCGGTCGTTGCACGCGCGCGGGCTCCTCAGTCGGCCATAGGGTCGAGCACCTCCTCGATCCGTTGGAAAATGTCGTCGATGGTTCCCATTCCGTCAATCACCTTCAGCAGCCCCTGCCGGCTGTAGTATTCCAGCAAAGGTTCGGTCTGCTTGCGGTAGGCCACCAGGCGCTCGCGGATCACTTCCGGCTTGTCGTCGGCCCGGCCTCGCCCGGCCAGCCGCCGATAGAGTTCCTCTTCCGGCACGCGGAGTTCGAGCACGACGTCCAAAGGCGTTCCCTTCTGGCCGAGCATTCCGTCCAGCGCCTCAGCCTGGGCGATCGTCCGCGGAAAGCCGTCCAACAGGTACCCACCCTTGCAGTCCGGGGCCTGGAGCCTCTCGCCGATGATCGACACGATCACGTCGTCGGGCACGAGCTGCCCGGTCGACATGTACTTGTCGGCCTTGAGGCCCACTTCGGTCTTGGCATCGCGGGCCGCGCGGAGCATGTCGCCCGTGGAAAGATGCGCCAAATGGTACTTGGCGATCATACGCTCGGCCTGCGTGCCTTTGCCCGCGCCGGGCGGCCCGATGAAGACGATTCTCATTCCAGGAGCCCTTTGTAATTCCGCATCACCAAGTGGCTGTCAATCTTCTGAACCAGATCGAAGGCCACGCTCACCGCGATCAGCAACCCGGTGCCGCCGTAGAAGCTCGACACCGAATAACTCACCCCCATCCAACCGGAAATGATGGTCGGGGTGATCGCCACGACGGCCAAGAACCCGGCGCCTACGTACGTGATGCGCATCATCACCTTTTCCAGGTAGTCCGCCGTGCGACGCCCCGGACGATACCCGGGGATGAACGTGCCGTAGTTCTTTAGGTTGTCGGCCATGTCCTTCGGGTTGAAGGTAATCGCCGTCCAGAAGTAACAGAAGAAGTAGATCAGCAGGATGTAGAAGGCGTTGTAGACGTACGAGGACTCGCCGCGGTGGAAGGTTTGGGCGAAGGTCACCAGCCAGCCGGTGTCGGGGAACTTCTGGGCGAACCAGTTGAACAGCACTTGCGGGAAGAGCAAGAGGCTGGAGGCGAAGATGATGGGCATCACGCCCGCCTGGTTGACCCGCAAAGGCAGATACTGCCGCGTGCCGCCGTAGACGCGCCGGCCCCGGACGTGTTTGGCGCTTTGCGTGGGAATGCGCCGCTGGCCCTGGGTGATGAACACAACCCCGGCGATCACGGCGATAAACAGCACGGCCAGCACGAGGAGTGTTTCCACGCCGAGCTTGCCGCCGCTGGACCCCAACTCGATGCCTCCCCCCTTGATCATCGGTTCGAGCAGTTCATATCCGGCGTGCGGCATGCGGGCCAGGATGCCCGCCATGATCAGAAGGCTGATGCCGTTGCCGATGCCGTACTCGTCGATCTGCTCGCCCAACCACATGAGGAACGTGGTGCCGGCGGTCATCGTCATCACGGCGGTGAATTGCCACCCGAACCCGAGCGAATCGCTCGCCGGATCGAGAAGCGAAGACCGAATCAAACCGTTGGCCACGAGGTAGTTGACGTAGAACCAACTCTGGCCGACGCACAGGACGACGGTGGCGTACCGCGTGTATTCGTTGATCTTCTTCCGGCCGCTTTCACCTTCCTTCTGCAGATCTTCCAGCGGCTTCCAGACGCTCGCCAGGAGTTGGAAGATAATCGAAGCCGAGATGTAGGGCATAATGCCCAGGCCGAAAATCGTGGCCTGGCTGAGGCTCGAGGCGCTGAAGAGCATCGCCTGCTGGAGCAACTGGCCGAATCCGCCCCCGGCGTTCTCGAAGAAGGCGGTCATCTTCGTCTGGTCGATGATCGTCAACGGGATCTGGTACCCGACGCGATAAATCGCCAGGAAAAGAAGCGTCAGAAAGATCTTCTGGCGCAGTTCCGGGATGGTGAAGACGACGCGTATTTTTTCCCACATCGTTCGATCCGTCCTTCGAAGGATGAAGGATGAAGGATGAAGGATGAAGCGGGCACTCGCCGCACTTCATCTCTCACGGTTCATCTACCTCCTCCGCATTGATGATTCGCGAAGAACCGTATTCTCAACGAAGTTGGACCACTTCCACCGCAACCGCCCCGTACCGCTGGACACTATGTAGAGCGGACGCCGTACCACTCGTCAAGGGGCCCTTTCGTCCCGCGCCGCTCAACTCTCGGCCTTCTTCTTCCGCACCACGGGGGCCCTTCCGGGAAGGACGATCGCCTCGCCGCCTGCCTGCTGAATCTTCTCCAAGGCCGAACGGCTGAAACGATGGGCCGAGATCTTCAGGGCTTTCGTCAAGGTACCGTCGCCGAGCACTTTGAGCACATCGAACTGCCCGCGAACGATCTTCTTGGCGTGCAGGGTCTCGGGCGTGACCTCCTCGCCAGCCGCGAATGCCTCTTCCAAATTGGCCAGATTCACGATAGCGACATCCTGGGCCCAGCGGTTATTGAACCCCCGCTTGGGAACGCGGCGCACCAAGGGCATTTGACCGCCCTCGAACGTGGGCAGCGCCGTCCAGCCGGCCCGCTGGCCCTGTCCCTTGTGGCCGCGGCCGCTCGTCTTGCCCAGCCCCGAGCCTTTCCCGCGACCGACGCGCTTGCGAGTCTTGTACTTCTGAATTCCTCGATGGATGTCGTTCAAGTTCATGACAGCGAGACTCCCCGAAGCCGCTCCACCTCGCCTTGGGGACGAAGCTGCAGGAGGGCGTCGACAGTGGCCTTGACGAGGTTGATGGGATTGGTGGAGCCGTAGCTCTTCGTGAGGATGTCGCGGATACCGCAGGCCTCGCAGACGGCCCGCACCGCGGCCCCGGCGATGACGCCCGTACCGGGCTGAGCCGGAACGAGCACGACCTCGGCAGCGCCGAAATGCCCCTTCACAAGGTGCGGAATCGAGGTTCCGGTGAGCGGAACGGAGAACAGGTTCCGGCTGCCGTCCTTGATGGCCTTTTCCACCGAGGGCGGCACTTCGTTGGCCTTTCCGTAGCCCCAACCGACGCGGCCCTGGCCGTCGCCGACCACAACCATTGCAGTGAAGCTGAATCGGCGGCCACCCTTGACCACCGCGGCGCACCGCCGGATCTTCACCACCTTGTCGATCAATCCCCCTTGGGTCGATTCAGTAGCCATAATGTGTTCGCTCTAGTCGGTACTTTCGTAGGTCGGCTCTCGCGAGTCGACCTGTAACGGGCGAGTTCCCGGAACATTGCTCGGCTCCGCAAAGCCGAGCTACGACAACTACTCCTTGGCAGCAGCCGGTTTCTTCGCCGGTTTCTTGGCTGCTTTCTTGGGTTCGGACGCCGCCTTAGGCTCCGGTTGCGGCGGCTTGGCGCCGAGGTCCAACCCGGCGTCGCGGGCCGCATCGGCCAGCATCGCCACGCGCCCATGATACTTGTAGTGGCGGCGGTCGAACGCCACGGCGGTCACACCGGCCGCCACGGCCCGTTGGGCAATCGCCTTGCCCACCGCGGCGGCGGCAGCCTTGTTGCCGCCGTACTTCACGGAGTCGCGCAGCTCTTTGTCCTGGGTGCTCGCCGAGGCCAGCGTCTTGCCCGCCAGGTCGTCGATGACTTGGGCGTAAATGTGCTTGTGGCTGCGGAAGACGGCCAACCGGGGCCGACCCGAAAACCTCTTCACTTTGTTGCTGACCCGCCAGCTCCGCCGCCGACGCTGCCGGACGATTCTCTTCGCGTGTTTCACGATCGTGTCTCGCTCACTTGGCCATTACCTTGCCCTGCTTGCGGCGAACGGCCTCGCCTTCAAAGCGAATCCCTTTGCCTTTGTACGGTTCCGGCTTGCGCAGGGCCCGGACCTCGGCCGCAAATTGGAACACCTTCTGCTTGTCGATGCCTTTGACGACGACGTGCTGCTGATCGGGGCAGGTGACCTTCAACTCGGCAGGGATCGGCTTCTGAAGTTCGTTGGCGAAGCCCACGCGCAACTGGAGCACGCCGTTCTGGATCGCGGCGATGTAGCCCACCCCGACCACCTCCAGCCGCCGCTCATAGCCCTGGGTGACGCCCACGATCATGTTCTGCAACAGGGCCCGAGTCAGACCGTGCAGCGCCTTGGACTGGCGCCCGTCGTCGGACCGGCCCACCACCACCGACGTGCCCTTCTCGTCGAGGGCCACGGAGATCGATTGCGGGAAATCCCATTCGAGCTTCCCCAGCGGCCCTTCGACGCTCACATGGCGGTCCGCGATCTGGACTTTCACCTTCTCGGGGACGGCAATCGGCTTCTTTCCCAAACGCGACATAAGGCACCTTACGTTTCAATGCCCAAGGACCGAACAACAACGACCAAGTCACGGCCAGCAGTCAAGTTCATCGCATGGGACATTGGTCCTTGGACCTTGGTCATTTCGCACTTACCACACTTCGCAAAGCACTTCGCCGCCGAGTTTGCGTTGTCGCGCCTCGCGGTCGCTGATCACGCCACGGCTGGTGCTGATGATCGTAATCCCCAAGCCGTTCAGGACCGGCCGGAGCTTCGCGGCTCCGCGGTAGACGCGACGGCCCGGGGTGCTGATCCGACGCACGTGGCGAATCACCCGTTCCCCATTCGGTCCGTACTTCAAGTGGATACGAATCTGGCTCGCCGGCTCGCCCGGAACCTCTTCCCAGTCCCAGATGTAGCCCTCGCGCTTGAGCACTTCCGCCACTCCGCGCTTGACCTTGGAGAGCGGCAGTTCCACCAGGGGCCGTTCGACGCGCACCGCGTTGCGAATGCGAGTCAACATATCGGCGATAGGGTCGGTCATCATGATGTTCGCACGTCCTTCAACTTACCAACTCGCCTTGCGCACACCGGGAATCAGTCCGCCGTCCGCGAGCTTGCGAAAGCAAATCCGGCAAATGCCGAACTTGCGATACACCGCCCGCGGCCGGCCGCACAATCGACACCGGCTGTGCCGTCGGGTCGAGAACTTCGGCGGGCTCTTCGCCTTGTTGATCTTGGCTTTGCTTGCCATCGAATCCGCTTTCGCTCAGGGGATTGGGATCGAGGAAGAACGCCGCTCGTCGTGCCTCGCCGCCAGCCCGATTGTCGCAAACCAGCGAGAGTCAGCGTTCCCCCAAAATCGGTCTACCTTGTTCTTCGTACATCCTCGCGACCTCGAAGCGAGGCCGCCCAACTATTTCGCTGCCTGGTCCACCCGGAACGGCATTCCCAGCTTCCGCAACAGTTCGCGAGCGTCGCCATCGCTCTCAGCGCTGGTGACAATGGTGATGTTCATGCCCTGCGGTCGCGTGAACTTGTCGGGGTTCAGCTCCGGGAAGACCAGTTGCTCCGAGAGCCCCAAACTGTAGTTCCCGTTCCCGTCGAAGCCATTCGGATTCAGCCCGCGAAAGTCGCGGACTCGCGGCAGGGCCAGCGAAACCAGCCGGTCCAGGAACTCGTACATCCGGTTTTTGCGAAGCGTCACCATGCAGCCGATCGCCATCCCTTCGCGGAGGCGGAAGCCGGCCACCGACTGCCGGGCGCGGGTAACCACGGGCTTCTGGCCGGTGATCTGCGTCATCGCATCGACGGCATCCTCGATGTGCTTCTTCTCGCCCGTGGCGCTGCCCACGCCCATGTTGACGACCAGCTTCTCCAGCTTGGGAAGCGACATCCGATTCTTGCGACCCAACTCCTTCTCCAGGGCGGGCAGCACTTCGTTCTTGTACTTCTCGAACAGTCGCGGTGCCATGGTGACCTACTCGCTTATCCTTCATCCCTTTTTCGGCGGAGCGATCTGGCCAATGCCGGCCCCGCACTTCTTGCAATATCGTTCCTTGCTGCCGTCGGGCAGCCGCCGGGCTCCAGTGCGCGTCGCCGCATTGCAGGACGTGCACACCAAGAGCACGTTCGACAATGCGATGGGAGCTTCCTTCGAGAGGATGCCCCCCTGCGGATTCCTCTGGCTCTTGCGCATGTGCTTCTTGACCCGATTGATCCCCTCGACGAGAACCCTGCCGGCGTCCCGGTCGACGCGCAACACACGGCCGCGTTTCTTCTGGTCGTCGCCGGAAATCACTTCCACGGTATCGTTGGTCTTGATATGCATCACACCACCTCGCTGGCGAGGCTGACGATTTTCATGAAATTGCGTTCCCGCAGCTCTCGGGCCACGGCACCGAAAATGCGCGTCCCGCGCGGATTCCCGTCGTTGTCCACGATCACCGCGGCATTGCTGTCGAAACGGACGTAACTGCCGTCGTTGCGGCGCGTGGGCTGCTTCGTGCGAACAATCACCGCGCGAACCACCGTGCCCTTCTTGAAGTCGCTGTCCGCGGTGACGCCCCGGACGCTGCACACCACGACGTCCCCGATCGCGGCGTACCGGCGGCGCGATCCTCCCAGGACCTTAATACACATCAACTCCTTCGCGCCGGTGTTGTCGGCGACGGCGAGTCGGGTTTGCGCTTGAATCATGGCTCACACTCGCACTGCTCGTCATCCCCGCGACCGCCGGTCGCGGCGTTTGGTTTGTTGGTTCGAATCCCGTGTCGACCGCGGAACGCCCTCCGCTTGCGCCGCGGCGACTACTCGGCGGGGGCCTGAGCGTCCGCGCCGCTCTGGGCCGCCTCGTCCTGCCGGAGCCGGTTCCGCGCGGCGGCGCGCATCGCAGCCACATCGACCAGGCGGCTCTTGGCAACCACCCGCACGAACTTCCACCGCTTCAGCGCCGACATCGGCCGGCTTTCGACGATCTCCACCGTGTCGCCCACGTGCGACTCGTTGTTCTCGTCGTGCGCGTAGCACACCGTGCGACGGCGGAGGTACTTGCCGTACTTGGGGTGCTTGACCACGCGGGGAATCTCGACCCGGCGCGTCTTGCTTGTCTTGTCGCTCGTTACTACGCCGACCGCCACTCGTTTGGGCATCGCTCAATTCCTTGCACTTAACTCGGAGTCCCCGCGGCGACGCCAACGGCTTGTGACTTGGCGGCTGCGGCGCGGGCCCGCTCGTTCTGGATCGTCTTGACGCGGGCAATCAACCGGCGGTGCCGCTTCAACTCGCTAGGAGCATCGAGCCGCTCGGTCTCAGCCTGAAGCCGCAAACGGAACAGGCTCTCGGTCGACTCCTTAAGGGTCAGCCCGAGCTGTTCGTCGCTCATATCCCGTAATTCTGAGGCCTTCGTTGTTTTGCCCATATCCCAAATTCTCAATCCGAAATCTGAATTCTCACACCGCACGGCGGCGGACGAATCGCACCCGCACCGGCATCTTATGCGCCAGCCGGGTGAAACACATCCGCGCGGCTTCCTCGCTCACCCCGCCGATCTCAAACAGAATACTGCCAGGCTTGACCACAGCCGCCCAATACTCCGGCTCGCCTTTCCCCTTACCCATCCGAGTCTCCAAGGGGATCGACGTCACGGGCTTGCTGGGGAAAGCGCGGATGAACAGCCGGCCCTCGGTGCGGAGGTACTGCTGCGCCGCGATACGGCCCGCCTCGATGGTCTGTGCGCTGATCCAGCCGCCCTGCATCGACTGCAGGCCGTAGTCGCCGAAGACCACGCGATTGCCGCGGGTCGCTTCACCTTTTATACGTCCTCTTTGGCTTTTTCGATGCTTGACCCGCTTGGGCATCAGTG
>CAZFKF010000010.1:0-16008 GCA_964518805.1 uncultured Planctomycetaceae bacterium
ATCCCCAATCCCTAATCCCCAATCCCTAATCCCCAATCCCTAATCCCCAATCCCTAATCCCCAATCCCTGATCCGCATGTTTCTCTCCCCTTGGTTCGCCGTTGCCGGATTGGTCCTTGCAGCCGGGCCGATCGTGATCCACCTGATGAACCGGCAACGGTTTCGGGTGATCGAATGGGCGGCCATGGAATTCCTGCGCCAGGCCATGCGCCGCAGCCGACGCCTGGTGCGCGTGCAGGACTTGTTGCTGCTGGTCGTGCGGGTGCTTTGCGTGCTGCTGTTCGGTTTGGCCATGGCCCGGCCGTTCGTGGCCGGCTCCGGGCAGGTCGCCGATCCGAACCAGCCGGTGCACGCCGTGCTCTTGATCGACAACAGCATGAGCATGGGCTACGGGCAACTCGGTCGCACCGTGCTTGATGAGGCCAAGGCCCGGGCCAAGGAGTGTATCGACCGTTTGCCGCCGGGCAGCAGGATCTCGGTCATTCCCGTATGCGCATCGTCGCGCGACTTCAGCCTCGGCGCCTATAGCACCAAGGAAGACGCGGCCGAGGCCTTGGAGTCGATCCAGCCGCTGGACCGTGCGGCCACGGCCGCCGCGGCCCTGGATCTGGCCAAGGAGGCGTGCCGCAGAACCGCCAGTCCGGCCAACAAGCAGATCGTCCTGTTTTCCGACCAGCAGGCCGTCAACTGGCCGAGCCAGCCGTTCGACGCGCAGGTCGCCCAGTTGGGCGGGCCGTTGCAGGTCGTTCAGCTTGCCCCCAAGGAGCCCGAAAACGCTTGGATTGCCGACTTCCACCTCCAGGATGGGATTGCCGACTTGGACACTCCGGCCGTCTTTCTGGCCACGGTCCGCTTCGAGGGCTCGGCTCCGCGGCGCGGCGTCCAGGTGAGCCTGTCGGTCGACGGCGCCGTATTCGCCACGCAGACCGTGGACCTGGAGCCGGGACAGGCTCGCGAGATCCGCTTTCCGCCGTACCGATTCGACCAGCCGCTGCAACCGGGCCAGGTGGGCTACGTGCCGGCCGAGGTTTCGATGCCGCCCGATCACCTGGCCACGGACGATCGCCGGCCGCTGGTCGTGCCGTTGGTGTCGGCCTTGCCCGTGGTGATGGTCGACCAATGGGGCGCCGACGAGTCGGCCGAGCGGAACCGCTTCGGCGAGACCCGCCGTTTGCGCCAGTTGCTGGCCCCGGTCACCGCGCGTCAAGGGCGCGATCCGCAACCGATTCGCATCCGCCACGTCAAGTTCGACCAGATCGATCGCGAGCTGCTCAAAGACGCCCGGCTCGTCGTGATTGCGGGCGTACGGTCGCCTGAACCGGGCGCAAACGTCAGCCTGCTGCGCGAGTACGTGGAGCAGGGCGGTTCGCTGATCCTGGCGGCAGGCGGCGACTTCGATCCGGCCGAGTGGGACCGGATCGCCTGGCAGGACGGCCAGGGAATCCTTCCCTTGCCGCTCAAGCCGGAGGCGGTCGGCGCGTTGCCCACCGAGACCGCAAAACGGCTCCAGCCCTTTCAACTCGACGTATCCAGTTTGGAACACGAGTGCTTCACGCTGGAGCAGACGCCGCGCGAGGAATGCGAAGCCCTCTACCGGCTTCCGTTCTTCTTCAAGGCCGTAGAAGCCGACGTGAGTCCCGCGACCATCGAACGGATGACCAACAACTCCGCCGACGCTCCCGAAAAGCCGCTGCCGCGCGTGCTCGCCAGGTTCACCAACCAGGTTCCATTCTTGGTCGAGCGCGACGTTGGGCAGGGGCACATGCTCTTTCTGGCCACCGGCATCTTCCGCGAATGGAACACCCTGACCAGCACCGATGCCATCGTACTCCTCGACCGGATGGTGCGCCGCCTGCTGGAGCAGACGCTCCCGCCGCGCAATCTCGCGTCGACGGGGCAGATGGTCCTGCCCGTTGCTTCCGAGCTGCGCAGTGCCCGCCTGGGGCTAATCGATCCGGCCGGACACGAGGCGCCGGCCGCCGTCGACGCCCTCGGCGGCGATCGCTACGGCGTGACGATCGGCAACCTCGACCAGCGCGGCGTGTGGCGCCTGGTGGGCCGGGCCTCGCCGGACGACGGCTCCCAAGGGGGCGACGCGAAGGTCCTCGACGTCCCCCTGGCCGCGGCCGGACCTGCGGAGGAATCGGAACTGCGATGCTTGGATGAGGCCGGGCTGCGCGAACGATTGTCCGATTCCGAATTCCGCTGGGTGGGACCGGACGACTCGATCCGCATCGCGCCCGGCCCGGTCGGCGCCCGCGACTTCTGGAAATGGCTGATGTCGGCGGTCCTGGTGGGCCTGTTCGTCGAATCGGCGATCCTGGCCTGGCCGCTGGCGCGGCGGGAGCAAGGCCCATGAACATCACGGAACTGGTGGGCCGGCTGTTGGGCGTCGCGAACGCCGTGGAGATCGGGCGGATCGAGCCGTCGTTGGCAGCGCCCTGGGCCCACGATGCCCCGGCGTGGGTGCTGTTGGGACTCGTCGGGCTGATCGTGTTGGGGGCCTTGTTCTACAGCCGATTCCAGCACGTGCCGGGCAAGACCGCGCGGTTCCTCCTCACGCTATTGCGCGCCGGCTGTTGGTGCCTGCTGCTGGTGATCCTCGCCGAGCCGGTGGTCACGATTCACATCACGAGCCGTCTGCGACCGTCGCTCTTGGTGTTGTTCGATGGCACCGACAGCATGGCGATCGCCGACGACCTGCCGCCTTCGGAGCGGGCCCGGTTGGCCGAGGCCGTGGGTTGGTCGGCGGCCGGCGCCGAGGCCGCGGCCGGCAGTTCGGCCCAGCATGCGCGCATCGATTACCTCAAGGCCCTGGTCGAACGCGAGAATGACAACCTGTTTGAACGGCTTGCCAACAAGTTCCGGCTACGGTTCTTCCTGCTCGATCGATCGGACGGCGTGCGCGGACTGGAATCGCCCGGCGAGGGCAACGGGCGATTCGACCCCGAACGCCTCGACGCGCAGTTGACCACGACGGGGCAAGTCACCGCCCTGGGCGCGGGCCTGCTGGACCTGGCGCGGCGCCAGGCGGCCACGAATCTGGCGGGAGTCGTCGTGTTCAGCGATTTCAATCAGAACTCGGGTGCGCCGGCCGTCGACGCGGCGCGGCGCCTGGGTGTGCCGGTCTACACGGTGGGGTTCGGGCCGGTGGCCGCAGTCGATCTCGCCGTCGATCTCCAGTGCCCGCCCACCATGAAGAAGGACGAACGCTACCCGCTGACCGCGACCCTGCGCCAGGAAGGTCTGACAGGCCAGAGCGTCACCGTGAGATTCACCGAGCGCAAGGCCGAAGGCCAAGGCGCAATGACCGGGGGCACGCTCATCGCCGAACGCGAGGTCAAGCTCAACCAGGCCGCCGAATCGGCCGAGATCGCCTACGTCCCCAACGAGACGGGGCGGTTCGTGTTCACGGCGGAAGTCGCCCCGTTGCGCGATGAAGTCGTCGCCGAAAACAACCGCGCCCAGACCGAGTGCACGGTTCACGACAACTTCCTCCGTTTGTTGTTCGTCGAGTACGAGCCCACCTGGGAGTGGCGATTCATCAAGGAGGTCTTCCATCGCGACCGCCTGGTGGGCACCCAAGGGTTCCGCACGTTCTTGCGGTCGGCCGATCCGAAGGTCCGGCAGTCGGGCGAGTGGTTCGTGCCCACGCTTACGCCGTCTCGCAGCGAGTTTTTCGCCAACGACGTGATCCTTCTGGGCGACATGCCCGCCACGACGCTCAGCCCGCGGTTCTGCCAGATGGTCCAGGAGTTCGTCGACAAGCTGGGCGGCGGCCTGGTGGTGATGTCGGGCCCGCGCTTTGGGGCCGGCCAGCTTGCCTCGACCGCCCTGGCCGACATGTTGCCGGTGAAAGTCGATCCGAGCCTGCGGATCCGCGACCGGCAGCCGTTCACGCTTTTGCGCACGGCCGAAGCGGAGCAGTACGATTTCATGCAACTCGAGGCCGGCTCGGAAAACGCCAAGGCCTGGGACAATCTCGGCCCGTTGCCCTGGTATCAGCCGGTCGAACGGCTCCACTCGCTGGCCGTGGCCCTGGCGGTCCACCCGACCGACAAGTGCGTCGACGGCAAGACCCCGCAGCCGATCATCGCGGCGCGCACTTACGGGCGCGGCGACGTGGTCTACCTGGCGATGAACGAGATGTGGCGTCTGCGGCGCCTGTGGGGCGAACGCTACTACCGGCAGTTCTGGGGCCAGTTGATTCACCGGCTCGCGTCGCGCCATGCCCTGGGGTCGCAGAAGCGGTTCGTCGTGCGCACCGATCGCCGCGAGTACCGCGCCGACGAACAGGTCTTGCTGACCGTCGAGGCCTACGACGCCGATTTCAAGCCGCTGGGCGAAGACAAAGTCCCCGGGCGGAAGCTCAACGCGGAGCTTCTGGCGCCGGCCTCCGGCGGCGCGGGCCAGCCGGCGGCGCGGCAGCTCGGCGTGGGGCAGTTTCGCGAAGGCGTGTTCGAGGCCCGATTTCCCGTGTTTGCCTCGGGTGAGCATCGCGTGCGCGTCCGCGATCCGATCACCCAGCAGATGGTCGAGACCCGGTTCGACGTCGCAGCCCTGCCCGTCGAACGCCAACGCGCCACGCGCAACGCCGCGCTCCAGCAGGCCCTGGCCGACGCCACCGGCGGCAAGAGCTACGATGTGACCACGGTCGGTGAACTGCCCGACCAGATCCACCTCGTTTCGCGCACGGAAGCGAACGTCGAGGTCATTCCCCTCTGGAACACGTGGCTTGCGTTCGCCGTGGTCGCCGCGTTGATGCTGGGGGAGTGGCTGGGAAGGAAATGGGTGAACCTGCCATGAACGGCCTCGATCAGCTTCGAGCCCGACTTGCGAGCCTCCGCCGTCGCCGTCGGCTGGCGCGGTGGATCGTGGCCTATAGCGCGTTGGCCGTCGCCGTGCTCTGGGCCCTGGCGGCGGTGCTCTTGGGCGACTGGCTGTTGGATATGGACTATCCGCAGCGCCTGGTGATGCTCGGGGCCTGCACGGGCGGCGTGTTGTGGGCCTTCTATCGCTTCAGCCGGCCCTGGCTGGCATGGAGCGAATCGCTGATCGACATGGCGCTATTGGTTCAGCGCCAGGAACAGATCGACAGCGACCTGGTGGCGGCCCTGCAATTTGAGTCGCCCGAGGCGCCCGCCTGGGGCTCGGTGCAACTGGAGCAAGCGGTCATCGCGCAGGCCGCCGAGATGAGCCGCCGCGTGCGGCCCGTCCTCGACGTTCCCCGCCGGCTGATCTCCCGGCGGCTCATGGCCTTGCTGGCCACGCTGGCTGTAGCATCGGCGTGCATGTGGTGGTTCCCCGAATACCTTCGTACGTTCGTCGACCGCCTGCTCTTCCGCCCGGCACACTACCCCACGCGCACCACGATCGAAAGCGTAACGATCAACGGAACGGCGATCGACCTGTCCGACCGCAAGGACATCAAGTGCCCCTACGGTCTGCCGCTTCGCCTCGGCGTGTCGTGCTCGGGCCAGTTGCCTTCGTCGGGGCGGGCGTTTCTGACGACCGACCGAGGCGGCGTCGAGACCGGCATTCCGTTGGATCCGCTGGAAAGCCCGGGCCGCTACGCGGGCCAGTGGCCGCGCTTGGCGGACCCGGCCCGGCTCGTGATTACCGCGGGCGACGCCAAGACCGATCCGCTGCACCTGGTTGTGGCGCCGCCCCCCACGGTCGACGTTCAGTTCGAGGTCGCTCCGCCGCGCTACGCAGCGAGCATCCAATCGCCCACCGAGACGATCCGCGGCCTGCGTCAGCTTTCGGTGGTCGAAGGCTCGCGCGTGGCGATTCGCGTGACATCCGACAAGACGCTCCACGAGGCCGCCGTCACGATCGAAGGCGCGCGGCATCCGATGCAACGAACCGACGCCCCGCCATCCGCGGGTCCAAAGGAGACGTGGGCGATCGATCCCGCCGGCACTCCGTTGGCCGCCTTGGCCGAACCCGTTCGCTACTCAATCCAGGTCACCGACGAAGACGGTCTTTCGCTCGATCGGCCGATCGAAGGCGTGATCCGCATCAAGAACGATCGCCCGCCCGATGTGACCGCCTCGGCTTTGACGACACTGGTGCTCCCCACCGCCCGGCCGACGATCGTCTTCAACGCCTCGGACGACTACGGACTGGCCGAGGTGGCGATCCTGGCCGAAGTGGTTCACGGCGACGGCACCTCCGGCGAGAAGTCTGAAACCAAGCTCTACACGCTTCCCTCCGACGCGCCGCCGAGAAAGAATATCCAGGAGCGCCAGCGCTACGCCTTGGCGCCTTTGAAGGCCGCCCAAGGCGACCAAATCCGATTGACGCTGCGGGCCACCGACCACCGCGGCCAGGTGGCCGGCCGATCGACGCTCAGCGAACCGCTGGTGTTCCAAGTGACGGATGAGCGGGGGATTTACGCCGCGATGGCCGAAGCCGATCGCGAGTCGGCCCGCCGGCTCCAAACCATGATCGAAAACCAGATCGACGTGGGAGGAGGGAAGCAGCAATGAACAGACCCCGGTCCCCGGCGATGCATCGCCGGGCTATTCTCAAACGTCCCTCCGGGACGAGGTGGCTTGCTTCCGCTGCACCCGCGCGGGCTACGGTTCTGGCGTCGTTCGCCGTCGCGGCTTTCATGCTCGCGACGCTTCCGGCCCTCGCGCAGCCCCCTTCGCAAGATGCCGCTCGCAAGGCCCCGTCCAAGCAAGCGGCCGGAGCCGAATCGCTCACTTCCGGGCAGAACCTGGCCCGGCGACAGGACGTCCAGCAGCAGGTCCGGGCGATGGCCCGCGATCTGGTCTCCGCAATCGTCGACATCCAACTCCAGCAGCTTGAAGAGAACGATCTGACCAACTCCGATCTCTATGGCGACATCAAGGCCATGCGCGGCCACATCGACGAGCTGATCGAGGCCGAAATGCCGCGCGTCGTGAAGCTCCTGGCGGAAGTCCGGGGCGCCGCGGCCGCCGCTCGCGACAAGCAGTTCGTCGCGGCCCGGCAAACGAGCCGCGACATCCTGGTGCAGCTTCTCGTGGAACGTCAGCGAGTGCTGCGGCGATTGAGGGTTGCCGAACTGGCGGCCCAGGTGCGGCGCCTCATCGAGGTTCAAACCAAGGTCCTGGAGGTCACGCAATCGCTGCCCGAGAAGCCGCTTACCGAGCGCGAAACGCTGACGCTCTCGGCCGTCGAGGATCAGCGCGACGCGAAGGCCGTGTACCTGCGGCTCCACGAGACGATCAAGGAAGTATCCACCTGGGGCGGCGAGGTCGGCACGCTGGCCTCCGGTGCGCTTGCGATGCTGCAAAAGGCCCTGGTCGATGCGGAAATGGAAAGCGCCGCCCGGTCGCTCGAACAGACCCGATTCGCCGATGCTGCCGCGAAGCAGGACACGGCGCTCAAGGCCCTCCGGGAGTTGCTGAAGATCCTCGAACGGGTGCAGGGAGCCATGAAGGGCGAGCAGCAGGCCATCGAGCAGGCCATCCAGGCGCTGGTCGATCGGCAGGCCGAAATCCGCGAAGCGACCAAGCAGGCCGACGCCAACGAACTGGAGCAACTCACCCAGCAGCAGAGCGAACTCCAGAAGGACCTCGACAAGCTAAGCCAGCAGGCGCAGTCGCCCCAGTCCCTCCAGGAGGCCAGGCAAGCGGCTGAAGAGGCGGCCGCCAAGCTCTTCGAGGGTAACCCCAAGGAGGCCGTTCCCCAGCAGGACAAAGTCATCGAGAACCTGAGCAAAGCCGCTCGCCAGAACGATAAGGAAGACGCGGCCAGGCTCGACAACAAGCTCAACAATCTCGCTCAATCGACCCAATCCATGGCCGACCTGGAGGCCGCACGGCGCGATCTGGAGAAGATTCTCCAGGAGCAGAAGCAGGCGTCTGCCGCGGCCGCCAACCAGCCGGCACAAGCCAAGCCCCAGGAGAATCAGATCGCCCGCGAGTTGGCCGATGTGCCCAGAAACCGCAGATTGCCGCAGGAGGTCGCCGCACGCACGGCCGAGGCCCAGCAGGCGGCCAGCGACGCCGGCGCGCGCATGGAGGCCCCACAGCCCCAGCGGACCGAAGCGGCCCGCGCAGCCGAACAGGCCATCCAGCGGGCCTTGTCGGAGGCCGAGCGGGCGCTGGCCGATGCCAAACGCCTGCAGGCCCGCGACGCCATGCAGGCCATGGCCCAGGCCGCCCAAGCCGTTGCCAAGGCGGCGGCCGTGGAACGCGACGTGGCGCATCAGGCCGATGCGAGCGCTCGGAAGGGCGGCATGCAAGCCGGCGAGGCCCAGGAGTTGGGCCAGAAGCAATCGGACGTGAAACAAACGGCGGCCGACGTGGCCAAACGCGTCGAGCAGGCTGCCCCCGAAGCGGCGAAGATGCTGAACGCTGCCGCTTTGCCGATCCAGCAGGCGGCTGAGCAACTCCAAGTCGCCGCGCAGCAACCGGGCGAGTCCTCGAAGCCCGCCGCGCGCGACGCCGCCACTCAGGCCAATCAAGCCGCCGAGAAACTCTCCCAGACCGCCGAGCAACTGAACCGCAAAGCGGCCCAGGCCGCCGAACGGCTGGCCCAACTCACGGCCCAGCAACTCCAACAGGCCCAGCAGGCCCTCCAGGCGGTCGGACAAGTCAACCAGAATCGGCCGGAGCCGATTGCCGAACGCATGGAACGGCTCGTCCAGGCCGAGGAGCACGTGCGCAAGGCCCAAGCCGAGGAGTTGCGCGCCAGTGGACGGCCCGAGGCGGCGCGGGCTGCAGAACTGGCGGCGCAGATCGAGAAGACGGCCGACAAGCAAGCCCGCAAGGCACTGGAGGACGCGGCAAAGCAAGCCCGGGCCGAGGCGGCCAAAGAGGCCGCTGCGCCGGCGAAGAACCCCGATGCCCCGGCCCAGAATCGCGTCGGGCAGGCGATCGAGGCCGCCAGGGAACTCGCCCAGGCCGACGCCCGAAAGGCTGCCGAGACCCTGGCCGAGGCCGCCAAGACCTCTGACGACGCGCAACGCCAGATGCCGCCCAGCGGTGATTTGCAGAAGCTCGCGAAGGCGCAGCAGGCCACAGCCCAGGGCCTTCAGCAGGCGGCCCACCAGCTTGCGGACGCAAAGAAGCAACTGGCCCAAGAGGCCGCCAAACAGATGGCCGCGCAGGCCCGGTCGGCGCGCGGGTTGGAAGACCAGGCCGCGCCGGTCGACCCGGGGGCAACCGGCGCGTTGCAGTCGGCCGAAAACCAGGCCGTGCAGGCCGCGGTGCAGTTGCCGCAGTCGCCGGCCGCGGTTCCGTCTTCCGAGAAGGGCGTGGCCGAGGCCATGAATCGCGCCGAGGCCGACCTGGCGGCTCGCGTCCAGGAATTGAAAGGCGACCAGGCATTGGCGCAGGCAGTGGCCCGACCGGCCGGCACGGGACAGCAGCCGCCTCGCCCAAGTGATCGCGAATCGCCGCAACCGGCCGACGGCGGGACCGCGCACAAGGGCGAGATGGTGAAAAACCGGGTCCCCTTGGCCCGTTCGGTCCAGGCTGATGCAAGCAAGCCCGATCGCGACAGCCGGGGCTCGGTGACTCCCAACGCCGACGCGGACGCCGGGCGAGCCCGCCAGACTGAAGAACCGTGGTTGGCGCGGCTGCCGCCGGAGGTGCGCGCGGCCATCCGGGCCAACTCGCAGCGCCGTCCCCCGCGCGGCTACGAGGAACGATTGCAGCGGTATTACAAGAACATCGACTGACCGTAGCAGGTGGATACCGTCTGTAGCCAGGCTACGGCACACGGAGTGTGCCTGCTACTCGACCACGCTTTGCTAGGGAGCAAGACAACCCATGACAAGCGAACACGTTTTCCAAGATGACCTGGCTGCCGTCAAACGCTGCAAGGAGGCGTACGAGCGGCTGCGCAGCGAGTTGGCCAAGGTGATCGTCGGCCAGGAGAAGGTCATCGAGCAGGTGCTCGTGGCGATCTTCTCCCGCGGACACGCCCTGTTGGAGGGCGTGCCCGGGCTGGCGAAGACGCTCCTGGTCAGTTCGCTGGCCGAGGCCACCCACCTGGCCTTCAAGCGAATCCAGTTCACGCCGGACCTCATGCCCAGCGACGTGACGGGCACCGAGATCATCCAGGAGGATGCACAGACCCGGCAGCGCGGTTACCGTTTCCTCCCCGGGCCGGTCTTCGCCAACATGATTCTGGCCGACGAGATCAACCGCACGCCGCCGAAGACGCAGGCCGCGATGCTCGAAGCCATGCAGGAGCGCCAGGTCAGCGCCGGGGGCAAGGTCCATCGCCTGCCCGACCCGTTCTTCGTGCTCGCCACCCAAAACCCGCTGGAGCAGGAAGGCACCTATCCGCTGCCCGAGGCGCAGCTCGATCGCTTCCTGCTCTACATCAGGGTCGATTACCCCAGCGGCGCCGAAGAGTGGGAAGTCGCCCGCCGCGTCACGACCGGGCAGATGGGGAAGATCCTTCCGATCATGTCGGGCGAGGACATCCTCGAATACCAGCGCCTCGTGACGCGCGTTCCGGTAAGCGACCAGGTGCTGGGCTACGCCTGGACCTTGGTGCGATCGTCGCGCCCGGCCACCAAGGATTCGCTCGAGTTCGTGGATCGCTGGGTGTCCTGGGGGGCGGGTCCGCGGGGCGTGTTGACCCTGGTGACGTGCGCCAAGGCTCGGGCGATTTTGCACGGGCGGTACCACGCCACGGTCGGCGACGTGCAGGCGATCGTCGCCCCGGCCCTCCGCCATCGCATCGCCGGCAACTACGCCGCCCAGGCCAACAACCTGACCAGCGACCGGCTGATCGAGATGATCCTCGAAGCCGTGCCGCCCGATCGCACCTACGAGAAGCCGACCGAAGCGGCATGATCTTTGCCCCCGCGTCCTCCGCGTCCTCCGTGGTGAGTCGATGATTACCCCGAAGGACGCGGGGGGCACGGAAGAGACATGGGAGAGCAATGCGATGGCCATTAGCGTGCTTTCACGGTATCTCGACCCGGAGGTGCTCGGCCGGCTGGCCAATCGTCGCATCGAGCCGCGCGGACTGGTGGTGGGCAATCTGGCGGGGGCCCACAAGTCGCCGCTTTCGGGCTTCGCCGTGGAGTTTGCCGGACATCGCGAGTATTGCCCGGGCGACGACCCCAAACACATCGACTGGCGGATCTATTACAACCGCCAGCGTTACATGATCAAGCAGTACGAGATGGAGACGAATTTCGTCTGCCACTTGCTGCTCGACGCCAGCGCCTCGATGCGCTACGGCGAGGGCTCCTCGCAGAAGCTCCTCTATGCCTCGCAGATGGCCGCCACGCTCGCCTTCGCCATTGTGCGTCAGAGCGACAAGGTCTCGCTGGCCACGTTCGACGAGGAAATCCGCGGTTTCGTCCCGCCCAGCAACTCCCCGGCCCAGATCGTGCGCATGACCGAACATCTCGACCACGTTCAGCCGGTCCACAAGACCGACATGGCCCGCTGCCTCAACGAACTCACGGGGCGCATGCGGCGGCGCGAGATCGTGTTCATTTTGAGCGACTTCTTCACCGAGCTGGACTCCTTGGAGAGCGCTCTCCAACGGATGCGCTACAATCGCCACGAAGTGGTCCTCTTCCAGGTGTTGCACCACGACGAACTCGAATTCGACTTCACGGGGATGGTGAAGTTCGTCGGCCTCGAATTGCCCGAAGAATTGATGACCCAGCCCGATGCCTTGCGCCGCGAGTATCTCCACGCCCTGAATCGGTTCAACGGCGACCTGGAAGACCTGTGCCACCGCAACCGCGTGGAGCGGGTATTGATCGACACCAGCCGCGACATGGGCGAGGTGTTCGCCGACTACCTGAACCAGCGCAGCCGCCTCCAACGCGGGCGCTGAGCGTCAGGAGCCACCCGAGCCGCTCGATGCGCCGACGCCGGCCGAGAACAGGAATTCATCCACCGGACGAGCGAGTTGGCGGAACTGCTCGGTGGGCATGGCCACGGTGTCCCATCGCGGCGAGATCGGGTGGCAGCCGGCGGCGTAGTCGGCCAGGCGGACGGCCACGAAGGCGTAGAGCTGTGCGCGGTGCTCGAAAAGCCGCCCGGCCGGCAGCGGGGCACGATCGCCGAGGATGTGGTAGGCAAACACGAACAGACCGCGGAAATTCTCGCCGAAGAGGGCCTCCCATCGGGCCAGGCTCGTCAGGTCGTCGCGGGTCGACCAGTTCTTCCAGTAGTGGCGCGACTCGTCGTCGCCCGACGGGAAGCGCCGTCCCTTGACATCCACCAGCCACACCGCCGGTCCGGCGGACGACACGATGAAATCGAGGCTCTTGATCGACGCCCCGTCGGCCAGCAGGCTGCGCCGGGCCTCGTCGACCGCCACATAGGGCACGCCGCGCGCCCGAAGGTACTCCTCGAAGGCCGCCTCGTAATGGTTGTCGCGGTTGGCCATGGGAGGGCGAGGGATTGGAGTTCGGGACGTTTACATCTAAATCAGGAAGACGCGCTCGGCGCAGGTCTCCCGACCTCGCCGATGGCCGGAGCGCAGGTCTCCCCGAACCGCCGGAGACCTTCAGTCATCGAATGTACGGGGTCGGGAGACCCGCGCACTGTGGCCTCGGAAGCCAGCCCAGCGGACCGAACTCAGCCCCTGCTCCTCTCCCGCTCGCGGGCGAGGGGAGTCAAAGCGTCTCGCACGGCGCGGCGTGCGTCGCTTCGCTCCGTCCGCCCTACGCGTCCAATCCCCAATCCCTAATCCCTCGTCCCCAGCATCTGCTTCACCGCAGCCACCAGGCTCGCGGCGTCGGGATCGAGCAGGACGTCCTGCTTGCCGCCGCTGGCCAGATCCTTGACCTGGCACGTCCCGCTTTCAAACTCGTTGCTGCCGGCGATGATCGCCACGCGGAAACCGCGGCGATCGGCGTACTTGAGCTGCTGGCCGAGCTTCTTGGGCTCGGGAAAGACCTCCACGCCGATGCCCGCGGCGCGCAGGGCCGCTGCCAGGCGAAGATAGTCGCCCAGCCGGGCCGCATCGAAATACGGGATGAAGATCGGGGCAGGCGTCGCGACCTTCTCGATCATTCCCAGTTCTTCCATCGCGGCCAGGAGCCGGTCCAGTCCCAGGGAGGCCCCGATGCCAGGCAATTCCTGCTGCGTGAACAGGCCGGCCAGGTTATCGTATCGGCCGCCGGAGCAGACGCTGCCGATCTGCGGAAGATCGTCGAGATAGGTCTCGAAGATCGTTCCGGTGTAGTAATCCAGGCCCCGGGCAATGGCCACGTTGAGCTTGATCCGGGCATCGGGCACGCCGGCCGCCCGGGCCCCGGTCAATACGTCACGGAGCCGAGCCAGCCCTTCTTCGCCTTTGACACTGGATGCCACCAGCGGCTGCAACTGGCCGAGGATCTCGTCGTTGGTGCCGGCGACCGATGCCAGGCGGAGCACTTCGGCCGCCTGGGCGTCGCTCACCGCAGCGGTCTCCCGCATTTCGGCCGCCACGCCCTCCGGACCGATCTTGCCCCATTTGTCCAGGGCACGCAGCACGGCCACCGAGCGATCGGCCAGCTCGAGGCGTTCCAGAAGTCCGGTGAGCACCATCCGGTTGTTCACCTGAATCGAGAACCGCTCGAAGCCGATCGCTCGCAGCAAATCGTGGATTACCAACGCGGATTCGATGTCGGCGCCAACGGCCCGCGTGCCGATCGTGTCGAAGTCGCACTGCATGAACTCACGGTAGCGGCCCCGCTGCGTGTTCTCGCCGCGCCACACCGTGGCAATGTGGTAGCGCTTGAAGGGAAACGTCAATTCTCCGGCATGCTGGGCCACGAACCGGGCCAGGGGCACGGTCAGGTCGAACCGCAAGCCGATCCAGCGATCGCCGTGGTCGAGAAACTTGTAGAGTTGCTTGTCGCTCTCCTCGCCCCCTTTGCCGGCCAGGATTTCCAGGTATTCCAGGGCCGGCGTGTCGATCGGGCTGAAGCCGTAGGAGCGGTAGACGCGCCGCGCCGTGCCCACGAGGCCTTCGCGCGGATTCGCCGCTTCCGGCAAGTAGTCGCGAAAACCTTTGAGCGTTCGGGGGGTGATTTTGGCCGGTTGAGTCACGGTTGGTCGATGGGGTGCGTGGGGATCGGAGGTCAGAGATTGGAGGTCGGAGATCAGCGGTCGGAGGTCGGGGGGCCGGTTCAAGCGGAGGCGGGGAGCCTTTCGCATTCTGCGTTCGCCATTTCGTATTCAGTATTCGCCGATTATTTCCGAATTCGCAGGACGGAGCGTGAATAGCGAACACTGAGTACGGAATAGCAAACGACGAATGTTCGTCACCTGGCTGGTGCAGGCCGAGGACTGCGGAGCGTCCGGCCGTCGCGGGGGCCCAAGACGGCCTCGGCGTACTCCTCGACTTGTTCCGAGGTCTCGAAGTAATGGTCGTAGACCCAGTCGTCCTCGTATTCGCAGTTTTCGGTGCTGTAGTCGCGGCAGATCTGGGGACGGTCTTCGTAGATGGCGCACAAGTGGTCGTCGCGCAAGTGCTTGCACCGCGTATACACAAAGAGGTACCAGTCGCCTTCCTCGATGAATACCGCCGCCCGTTCGTGGAACAGGAACCACCGGATGTACTCGAAATCGGCCCACTCCGTGGGGGTGTCGATCGGCAGGGCAAAGTAATTGCAGCACTTGGCCGGACAATAGGAACACAAGCAATGCCCCGCCGGAATGGCCTCCCGACGTGGCTTTGCCTTCACAACGTGGACGGCTGGATTGGCCCCCAAGGTTCGCGCACTCCCTCCGAAAGCCTCGTGCAGTTCTCTTGGACCGACCGGAAATCTCCGGCTCTCCAATAGCCTAGCAGACCCAGGCCGCACTGACCAGCCGCCCGGCAGGAGTACCTCCGGTTGCATGGGTTTCACAGCATCGGTTAGGCCAAACGGATCGCGAAAACGCGAAAGGGCGAAAACGCGAACGCCGGTGTGGACTCTGGTCCCGAGTGCGTTTGGATGCGGTTCCTTCAGCCCCTTTTCGCGTTTTCGCTCTTGGGCGCCTTCAGGACTACCTCGTCGTGACGCCATACCGTCGATTCCTTGCAGTATTTCGCGACGGTATGTCAGCCAGTTGTCACACCGAGAATGTACTGTACTGCATTGTGGCGTACGGCGGTCCACGGAGGCAGGGGCTCCAACCATGGAACCGATCTTCCCTGGCCACGAATCCAATTCACCGGGCGGCGACAGCCCATTGCCATGCCGGCTCCTGTCCGGCCTAGCCCAACTGCTCGACGCGTGGCTCTACGCTCGGGACACGAATCGCGCGCGGTGGGACTTCGCCGTCTCCTCGGCGACGCTCCGGGCCGCCGGTATGGGGTGGAACGACCTGCGCTGGCTCACGTGCAAGGGCTATGTCGAACACGCGAGGGAGATCACCCGCGGCGGCGACACGGGGCGCAGATTCCAGCCTGAAGGAGAATTGGTGCTCCACAAGCGAAGCCATTTCGTTCTCACCGATGGGGGCGCGGACTATGTGCGGTCGATCGAGCGGGCCGTTGGCAGGACCGATGCGCCGCAGGAATCGATCGAGGGGGGAGGCGAACCGGCTGGCCGCATCCGGACGCCGCCCGAGGGTCCCCACTGGGACGTCCAATTGCGCGAGCTCCGCCTCAACGGCCGGCTCGTCAAGCGGTTTCTCACCCCGTCGCCGAACCAGGAGCGGATCCTGGCGGTGTTTCAAGAAGAGGGCTGGCCGCCGCGGATTGACGATCCCCTGCCCCCGCATCCGGAACTCGACCCCAAACGCCGGCTTCGCGACACGGTCAAGAGCTTGAACCACCATCAGATCAACCCGCTGTTGCGTCTGGCGTGCGACGGAACAGGCCAGGGAGTTCGATGGCGGGCGACCGTCTGTTCTCAGAAGTGCTCGTCCTGACCGGCGGTCCACCAGGCCAGGTCGCGAACGAGCACGACCCACGAGCGCCATCGCCAGAACGGCGTTTGCGATTCGCCGGGCGAGCCGAACGGGACCATGCCGATTACGCCCACCCGGCCCTTGCCATGTTTGCCCACGACCAGCCCCGGCTTGCCGCCGACCGTGATGAGGACTTGTG
>CAZFKF010000011.1:0-15827 GCA_964518805.1 uncultured Planctomycetaceae bacterium
ACGATACTTGCCGCCTAACGGCGTGCCGGAAAGCGATTCGAGCAACGCCTTCGATCCCCGTTCGCGGCGATAGGGCGGGTTGCCCAGCACGGCATCGAACCCGCCGTCCAGAACCCCGGCAACAGGGCCCACAAGGACATCCCCGCATCGAATGTTGTCCGAAATACGATTGAGCACTACGATGGGGTCGGGAGTCTCTTTCGGTATCGGCAAAGACAGGTCAGTCGCCGTATGCGACGGGACGGTCGACACGGAAGAAGACTCCCGACCCCTTTCCGATCTTTCCGCTTCCAACATCTCCAGGACCAATACCAGCTTCGCCGCCTCCACGGCCTGCGGATCGATATCGATCCCGAAGAGGTTTTCGACGAGGATGCGCCGCCGCTCGGCCGGGGTGAGCCGCCAATCGCCCTGCGGCGTGCGATAGAGTCGCGGGTTGCGGCCGTTTGTCCACGGTTCGGGATTGTCGTCGGCGTAGCCCTTGCGATGCCATTCCAGGAGGAATCGATAGGCTTCGAGGAGGAACGATCCTGCGCCGCAAGCCGGGTCGAGGATCTTCAGTCGCACGGTCTGGCCAGGAGTCGCATCGGCCAGAAGCGGTTCCAGGGCGCTGCGCACGATGTAGCCGGCAACACAGGGCGGCGTGTAGTAGACGCCCGCCGCCCGTCGGCACTGGGGGCTCTGCTGGGCCAGGCTTCGAGTCAGGTTCCGGTATCGCAGTTCGATCGCGTCCACCGGCGAGGGGGGGCGGTTTGACGCGGTTTCGCGGTGGCTGCGGGGCATCTGCGATCGTTGGTTTGATTCCGGTCCGGAAACGGGGACGGCGTCAGCCTTCCGGCTGCCCAGCGTTGCTTCGGTGCGTGCCGGGAGACTGAAGTATAATGCCTCCTCGCTGCCGCCGTCGATGGCGCTCGCTCCCCGGCAAACGCCTTGGTACACTGGAGGGAAGTTGAGGGCCCTTGTCTTCATCTCTTCGAGGTTCCCATGGGCGATGTCGCGACCACGGCCAAAAAAGTCCTGGGCAATGTGGAAAAAGTGATCGTCGGCAAGCGGCGGCAGATCATCCTGTCGCTCGTCTCGTGGCTGTGTGAAGGGCACATTCTGCTGGAGGACGTGCCGGGCGTGGCCAAGACGATCCTCGCCCGGGCCTTGGCCAAGAGCGTCGGCTGCACGTTCAAGCGGATCCAGTGTACGCCCGACCTGCTGCCCACGGACGTGACCGGGGCCTCGGTGTTCAATCCGCGGAACACGGAGTTCGAGTTCCGCGCCGGGCCAGTTTTCGCCCAGATCGTGCTGACCGACGAAATCAACCGCGCCACGCCGCGCACGCAGTCGGCCCTGTTGGAGGCGATGGCCGAACGCCGCGTTACGGTCGACGGCGTGACGCACGAGTTGGAGCCGCCGTTTTTGGTGATCGCCACGCAGAACCCGATCGACCACGAGGGGACGTTCCCGCTGCCCGAGGCCCAGTTGGACCGCTTCCTGATGCGTTTCAGCCTCGGCTACCCGACCCTCGACGAAGAACTGAAGATGCTCGACATGCTCCAGCGGCGTCATCCGGTCGACGACGTCCAGCCGGTCGTCAGCGCCGAGGAACTGGTGGCCGCCCAACGGGCCGTGCGCGAGGTGCACGTCGACGAGAAGGTGCGCCGCTACCTGACGCAGATCGTGCACGAGACCCGAAAGTGCGAGGACCTGAGCTTGGGCGGAAGCCCGCGCGCGTCGATCGCGTTGTTCCGCTGTGCCCAGGCCCTGGCCGCCGTCTCGGGCCGCAACTACGTGCTGCCCGACGACGTGAAGAAGATCGCCCCGCCGGTGCTCACGCATCGGGTGATCGTGCGTCCGGAAAGCCGGCTGCGCAAAATGACCGCCGCGGCGATCGTCGAGGACCTCATCGAAGACGTTCCGGTGCCGGTGCTGACGAGTGCGCTTTCGGGGTGATTCGTCATGAAATGGTACCTCGGCGCGATCGGCCTCCTGCTCGTCGCCCTGGCGTTCGGCCTGGGGTTGATGGCCTATGCCATGTACGCCCTGTTGGGCGTGATGCTGGTGAGCCGCTTCCTGGCTCGGTCGTGGGCCGAGAGCCTGGGGGCGGAACGCGACTGCAACCGGTACTCGGCCAACCTCGGCGATACGGTAGCCGTGGTCCTGCGGCTGAAGAACCGCGGGGCGCTGCCCGTGGCTTGGGTGCTGCTCGAAGACCTTCTTCCCCAGGAGGCGGTCGGTGGGCCGCTGCCGCGACTGGAAGTGGTGGGCTCGCGCCTGCAACTGGTGATGTTGTCCTCCCACGGCCGGAAGACGGCCCTCTACCAATTGCGCTGCCGAGGCCGCGGGTACTTTCAAGTCGGGCCCCTGATGCTGGAGACCGGCGACCTGTTCGGCCTGCACCGGCGGTTCCGCGTGGTCACGGCCCCGCATTTCCTGCTGGTCTATCCCAAGGTCGTGGCCCTGGAAGGCTACAGCGTGGCGTCGCGGCGTCCGATCGGCGAAGTCCGGCTCACGCACCGCTTGTATGAAGACCCCACGCGAATCGCCGGGGTGCGCGAGTACCAAGCGGGCGATCCGCTCAACCGCATTCACTGGCGAGCGACCGCACGCACCGGCACGCTTCACAGCAAGGTCTACGAACCGTCGACCGTGGCGGGGGCTACGGTGCTCGTCGATTTTCATCGCGACAGCTTCGAGGCGCAGCACGAACCGGTCCGCTCCGAGCTGGCGATCACGGCCGCCGCGTCGGTGGCCAATGCGCTGTACCAGATGGGCCAGCAGGTGGGACTGGTGAGCAACGGGCGGGACGCCGTCGACCGCATCCGCCGCGAGGGCTGGGATCCCGATCCGCAGAACCGCTTGATCGCCCGCCAGTCGGCCGCCATGCTCGACAAGAGCGACCGTCTGCGCCCGGTGGTCGTCGAGACGTGCCGCGGCCCGGAGCAATTGATGCGAATCCTGGAGACGCTGGCCCGGCTCGAATTGACCGACGGCCTCACCCTGGGCCAGGCCCTCGAAGAAACCACCAGCCGCATGCCGCGCGACGCCACGGTGCTGGCCTTTGTGAGCAAGGTGAGCATCGAGACGGCAATGGCCTTGGGCGAACTACGGCGGCGCGGTTTCGCCGTCACGGCGGTGGTCAACGCCTACCACATCCACGAGTTCGAGGCTGCGTGCGGGCCGCTGCTGGCCGAAGGGGTCGAGGCCCGGCACCTGCCCGACGAGGCCGCCGTGACCACCATGTGCGAAGATTACGTGCTCCGAGGTTCACTGCGTGCGTGACGACTCGCGATCATGAGCAAGCGACTGCATCCCACGCTGGCCGATTACCTGGTGATTGCCGTTAGCCCGGCCCTCATCATGGCGCTGGTGGGCAGTCTGGTCTTCTTCCTGCTCGATATTTTCTATCAAGGCCAGTTCGTCGGGCGCTTGCACTTTGTGTTCGCCTGTTTCATCATGGCCGCCGTGCTGATCGGGCGGATCGCGATCGAGATGGGCTCGGGCCACGCCATGGGCTACGCCACCCCCCTGGCCATCGTGACCGTCTTGGCGCTCGGAAGGTTCGTCGAATATCCCGGCGGCGCGGCGACGTACAGCCTTGGTGTCAACGTGGGCTTGGTCGTGCTGATCCTCTGGTGCGCCAACAAGCTCACCTGGGACTGTACGTTCATCGACGAATCGAAGGAGGAATCCGGAGAAGGGGTGCTGCGGACATGGGCCTCGACCCGGCGCGGAAGCTGCCCCAGGAGCCCCCGCCCGCCGACGCGCCTTCCGAGCCCAAAGAGGCTTCGTCCAAGCAGGCCGCGGCCAAGCCGCGCCCGCATTCGGGCGGCGTTTGGGTGGTGTACTTTTCGCTGGCCGCGCTGCCGCTGTTCGGCCTGGGCCAGCGGTTCTTGCCGGCCGATAACGCCGATCGTCGCCGCTACGCCTTCTTGCTCTTGTGCATCTACGTGACCAGCGCGTTGGGCCTGCTGCTGACCACCAGCTTCCTCGGCCTGCGGCGCTACTTGCGCGGGCGGCGTCTGCAAATGCCGGCGGCCATGGCCGGGGCCTGGGTCACGATCGGCTGCCTGCTGATCGCCGCGATCCTCGGCTTCGCCATCCTGCTGCCGCGGCCCAACGCTGAGTACGCCGTGTCCGAGGCGCCGTGGAAGATGACTTCGCCCACGAGAAACGCGTCGCGCCACGCCGTGGGAAAGGAAGGTACGAACGACCCCAACCAGGACGCTCGCGGCGGCGAAGACCGCCAGCGGCCCGACGCCAAGGCCCCCAAAGGCGAAGGCGGCCAGCGTAAGTCCGATGGCCGGGATACGTCGCGATCTGGGCCGACGCGTGAGGGCAAGTCGAGCGAAGCAAAAAACGGTTCGGATGAATCCAAAGGCGGCCAGCAGCAAGGCAAGAACGGGCCGGCCGACCAGAAGGGTTCGCCAAGCGACGCCAAGGGCGGCGATTCCGCCGATCGCAAGGGCTCGCAGAACCAGGCCCAGGGCGATCCCAAGCAATCGCAGGACTCGTCCAAGGGTTCGGCGTCCGATCGAAAGGCGCGACAGGATCGAGAGACCGGCTCGAAAGACGACGCCCGGTCGAGAAGCGGCAGTGCCGCCGACCGTTCCCAGGCTGCCAGCCCGCCGCCCCCCAAGCCCACGACGTCCTTCCCGTCCTGGAACCTGCCGCTATCCGGGCTCTTGAAGTGGATCTTCTACCTGGCCTTGATCCTGGCCGTGGCCTACGCGGCATGGAAGTCGCGGGCCGCATTGGCCGACGCCCTGCGGGACCTGCTGGAGAGTCTGCGCAGACTCTGGGCGAGCCTGTTCGGTCCCAAGCAAGGCCCCAAGAAGACCGGCCCAAGCCAGGAATCGACGGAGGCGAAGCCCGCCCCGCGCCCGTTTGCCGACTATGCCGACCCGTTCGCCGCAGGCTGGGCCGAACAATGGCCGCCCGACGAACTGGTCCGCTACACGTTTGCCGCCCTGGAAGCGTGGGGCCGCGAACACGGCTGCCCGCGCGGGCCGGAACAAACCGCCTACGAGTTTGCCGAGCGGCTCGGCGACCGCTCCAAGCCACTTGGCCGCCACTGCCGGAAGATGGCCGCTCTCTACTCGCGTGCCGCCTATGCCCCCGGCACGCTCCCGCCATCCAGCGTGGCCCCGCTGAGAGAATTCTGGCAGCAACTCACCTCGGCCTGAACGAGGTCGGGTAGGTCCGACACGGAGCGCCGACCTACGGGGCGGTGTGTGGCATGCCCTCACGACGCGAAGCGTCGGGTGGGCACGGAAGGGGCCACGGCGGTTCCCATGCCGCCCCACGGCTGAGCGCCGCGTGACGGCATGCCACCCAACCGAAAGGCTGCATGACCGTACAATTCGTGATGGCATTGCATGCCACCCGGCCGCCTACGCCCCCGGCACGCTCCCACCGCCTCCGCCTACTTGCGATACTGTTGATACGCCGCCACCGCTAATGCGTCGCAGCGTTCGTTTTCGACGTGGCCGGCGTGGCCGCGGATGTGGGTGACGTGGATGCGGTGCTTGGCCCGGAGCTGATCGAGCCGGCGCCACAGGTCTTCGTTCTTGACTTCCACCCAGCGATCGCGTTCGCGGCGTTTCCAGTCGTTGGCTTTCCATTTGGGGAGCCATTCGGAGAGGCCCTTGAGCACGTAGGTGCTGTCGCTGACCAGTTCCACGGCGGTGGGACGCTTGAGGGCCTCGAGTCCCTGGATGACGCCCATCAGTTCCATACGGTTGTTCGTGGTGAGCGGTTCCGCGCCCGACCGTTCCAACTCCTTGCCCGAACGAAGATGCCGGAGAATAAACGCCCACCCACCCGGTCCTGGATTGCCGCTGCACGCGCCGTCGGTGAAAAGCTGCACTTCGGTGGGGGCATCCGGCAGGAGAGAACGATTCATGCTTCCATCCGCGGTCCGTGGAATCTGTCGTCTATCGGTTTGTCGGTTATGCTTCACAGCATATCCTCGGCGGTCGGGGTTATGCTGAAGCATAACCTGCAAGCTACGGGGTTGCTGCTTGCTCGCTGGGTTTGCGGCGCGGGGCATCGAGCCGGCTCTTGGTGAATTCCTGAACGCTGGCCGCCAGCGGCGATTCCAGGCGGGGCTGCTGCTCGAGGTGCCATGGCAGTCGAACCGTGAAGGCGCTGCCCGTGCCCAACTCGCTCTCCACCGAGATGTCGCCGCCCAAGAGCTTGCAGAGTTCGCGGACGATCGAGAGGCCCAATCCGGTGCCGGAGTATTCGCGGGTCATGGCGTCGCCGCCGGGCATGGCGGTGTGGCCCTGGCGGAACTTCTCGAAGATCAACTGCTGGTCGTCCTCGGCGATCCCCACACCGGTGTCGACGACCCGCATCAGCAGCTCTTCGCGATCGTCTCGCTCGGCGGTCACCAGGATTCGCCCCCCCTCGGGCGTGAACTTGATGGCGTTGGACAAGAGGTTATTGAGGATCTGTTGCACCCGCACCTGGTCCTGATACATGGGGGGCAGACCGGGGGCGATTTCGGTGTTCAGGTCGATGTTGCGTCTTTCGGTCAGCGGACGGGCCATGTCGCACTGGGCCGAGATGACCTGCTCGATGCGGAACTCGGTGAGCCGAATGTCCATCTTGCCGCTCTCGATCTTGGCCAGATCGAGGATGTTGTTGATCATGTCCAGGAGCATGCGGCCCGATTTCTGGATGTTCCCCACGTAACGCTTCTGCTTGTCGTCCAGCGAGTCGATCGAGCCCAGCACGTCGCTGAAGCCGAGGATGCTGTTCAGCGGCGTGCGCAGCTCGTGGCTCATCGTGGCCAGGAAGTCGCTCTTGATGCGGTTCATTTCGTAGAGCTGCATGTTCATGCGGGCCAGTTCGTCGACCTTGCCGTCCAGATCGGCGTTCACCTGGCGCAGCTCATCCTGGACGGCAATCAAGTGCCGCAGCATGCGGTTGAAGGCCCCGGCCAGCGACTCGAACTCGTCGCCCGTGACGAGTTCCGCGCGGAGGGCCATGTTGCCGTGGCTGATGGCGTCGCTCACGTCGTACAGATGCTTGAGCGGCCGGGCGATCAAGTAGCGGATCGTCACGTAGAAGGCGATCATGGCCAAAAACGCGGTGATCACGGCCAGGGCCAGGAGGATGTTCCAGTGCAGGTTGAGGCTGGCTTGCGTGTGATCCATAGGGATCGTGACCCGCGCCACCGCCATCAGATCGCCTTCCTTCCACTCCTGTTCGCGCGGGGCCGCCCTGCCAAACGACGACGGCGGCGCATCCATGGGGACGCCCCGCACGTCGGGCCGGTGACAAAAGACAAGACACTGCGACTGGGCGCGAATCGCCAGGAAGTACTGGTAGTCGCCGCTCTCGCTATCGGAGCCTTCCTCGCCTTCCGGTTCATCGGGCTTGGGAATGTCTTCCCGCTTCTTGTTCAGAAAACGGGCCAACATCGCTGCATCGGAGTCGGTCTTCGGCTGGTCCTTCTCGATGCTCGGGTCGGGCGAGATGAACTTGACCTCGTAGCGCTGATTCTTCAATTGGTCGTCGAGTCGCTTCACGAACTGGGGAAGATCGCGATTCTGCTCTTCGTCCTCGCGCGCCATGGCGTGAAAATGGACGCTGAGCATGATCCTGTCGACGAGAAGCCGCGCGGTGTCGGGGTTCTTCTCCTTCACCACCTTCGCGGTGACCATCCAATACGACAAGAAATTGGCCGTGAACACCAGGAGCAGAAAGCCTCCGAAAAGCATGAGGCATTTCAACTCCAGGCTGGTTTCGCCCAAGACTCGATATAGTCGCCGACGTGGCATAAAGCCCCTCGATGCGGGCACACTCCGCCCGGTTCCCGCATTCTACGGGAATTGCGGCATCTACGCAAAGGCCAGTTGGAGGCGATGACGGATGAGGGGCGAGGGATGAGCATGGCGGTTCCCCCTTCCAGTCCCCGACACCCCTCTCCCCTCGCCCCTCTCGTCTCTCGTCCCCAGCCCCTTTTCACAGCATGTCCTGCGGATCGACGTCCACGATCCACTGCACGTGTTCCGGCGCCTGGAGGTTTGCGGTGACTTCGCGCGTCGCGTCGCGGATCTGTTGGCCGTCGGGGCCCTGCAACTGGATCTGGAATCGATAGAGATTACGCAACTTGGGGAACGGAGCGGGGGCGGGGCCAAGCACGCGTGCGGTCGACTGGCGCGACGCTAGGGCCGCCGTCAGGCGCTCGCCCAGGCAAAGGGCAAACTGCTGCGCCGTCGGTTCCTGAGGACCGCGGATCACCAACCGCACCATGCTGGAAAAGGGCGGATAGGAGAACATCTGACGGCTGGGCAGTTCGCTCTCCGCGAAGGCCGCGTAATCGTGGCGCACGGCGGCGAGGATTGCGGGGTGGTCGGGGTTGAAGGTCTGCACCAGCACACGTCCGCCCTTCTCCCCCCGGCCGGTGCGTCCGGCCACTTGGGTGACAAGCTGGAACGTCCGTTCGGCGGCCCGAAAGTCGGGAAAGTGCAGCACCGTGTCCGCGTTGATCACGCCCACCAGGGTTACGTTGGGAAAATCGAGCCCCTTGGCGATCATCTGCGTGCCCAGCAGGATCCGCACTTCCCCGGCACGGAACGCCTCCAACGCCCGCTCGTGGCTGCCCGGCCGCTGCATGCTGTCGGTGTCCATGCGTAGGGCGGAAACGCCGGGGAACCGGGCGCGGACCTCCGCTTCCAGGCGCTGGGTGCCAAAGCCGCGGAAGCGGATGCCGGCGAACCGGCACTGGGGGCAGACCGCCGGAGGCGCGGTGTGGAAGTCGCAGTAGTGGCAAAGGGCCTTGGATTCGGCCCGATGGAGCGTCAGGGCGACCTCGCAGTGAGGGCAGCGGACGACGTGGCCGCAGGCCGGGCACTGGATATGCGTCGAGTAGCCCCGCCGGTTCAGGAGCAGGATCACCTGCCCCCCCTGATCCAACGCCTCGCGCATGGCCTGGTGCAACACCCGGCTGATCGCCCCCCGAGACGTGCGCGCGTGTTCGTCGAGCCGCAGGTCGATCGTGCCCACGTTGGGCAGCGGCCGGTCGAACACCCGTCTGGGCATGTCCACCAGCCGGTATTCGCCAGCCCGGGCTCGATGCCACGACTCCAGCGACGGCGTGGCCGAGCCGAGCACCAGCGGCACCCCTTCGTCCCTGGCCCGCGTCATGGCCACGTCGCGGGCGTGGTAGCGCGGAACGGTGTCCTGCTTGAACGTGGTCTCGTGCTCTTCATCGAGCACGATCAGGCCCAGGTGGGGCGTGGGGGCGAAGACCGCGCTGCGGGCCCCCACGATCACCTGCACCTGACCGTCGGCGATCCGCTGCCATTGGTGGTGACGTTCGACGTCGCTCAGATGACTGTGAAGCACGGCCACGCTGTCGAACCGTGCCCGAAAACGCTGCTGCGTCTGCGGGGTGAGGCTGATCTCGGGTACGAGCACGATGGCCTGGCGGCCAAAGGAGGCCGCCTCGTGGATGGCGCGGATGTAGACTTCGGTTTTGCCGCTGCCGGTCACCCCGTGGACAAGGATTGTCTGGTGCTGCCGGCTGTGAAGAGATGCCAGAATCGCGTCCAGCGCGCGTTGCTGGTCCGGATTGAGGGCATGCTCGTGCTGTCTGGGAATGAGCGGCGCCGCGGGGCGAACGCCCATCACCCGCTCGGTGGTGGCGCGAATCAACCCTTTTCGCTTGAGCGTGGCGATCGGTCCTTGGGAACAGTGGGCCGCTTCGGTCAATTCCTTCAACGACAACGGCTTCCCCGCCTCCTCCAAGGCCCGGAGCACCGCGACTTGGGCCGCGGAGAGCTTCGCGTCTCTGCCCGCATGCGGAGCATCGGGATTGAGACTCAGAAACGTTGCCTGGCGAACGCCTGCATGCGCTCGCACGCCCGTGGGGACGACGGCCTGGAGCACCTGCCCCCAAGGGCAGAGGTAATGATCGGCAATCCACTGCGTTGCGCGGAGCATCGGCGGACGCAGCAGCGTGCGAAGGTCGACCATGCTGGCAATGGACTTCAGCGGTTTGGCTCCGACCGTCTTGCGTTCGACCCGCACGCAATAGCCAACCACCGGACGATTGCCGCGTCCCAAGGGCACGCGGACCCTGCGCCCCGGCTCGACATGGTCGGCCAGCGGATCGGGGACCGCGTAGTCGAATTCGCCTGCCGGACCATCGACAAAGACCACCGTGGCAACGAGCTGTTCTTGCTGGTCGTCGTCGTCCCACGGTGCGGTGTCGAACAGTCGGCGTTGGGCGTTGGGCATGGCGGTGCGGGCAGAGATCGGGGATCGGAGAGGCGGACTCGGGGGACTACGGAGGAAGAAGCCGGAAGCGGAGGAGACAAACGGAACGAAGGCAGGTGCATCCGTGTCCTCGGTTTCCTCCGCATCCCGGCAATGCAATCATTCTATCATCTTGCCGGCCCCCGTCCCTCCGACCTCCGACCTCCGCTGCGCCCCCTCTGCCCTCTCCCATGGTCAGCGCCGCGACCATCCAGTAGCATAAGCACGATGCGACGACGGGAATGGTCCCCACAATTGAGGCGTGTCGATGCGTTTGGGACTTTTCGGCGGGACTTTCGATCCTGTGCACTATGCCCATCTTCTCCTGGCGGAACGTTGCCGCGAGCAGTGCCGGCTCGACCGCGTGGTATTCATTCCCTCGGCCGTACCGCCTCACAAGCGAGGTCACGAGCTGACCCCGGGCCCCACGCGGATCGAAATGCTCCAGTTGGCCATTGCCGGCCACGAGCACCTGACGATCAGCGACTTTGAGGTGGCGCGCGGGGGGGTGAACTACACCGTCGATACGCTGCGACATTTCCGCAGTCAGAAACCGGAAGCCGAGTTGTTCTTTCTTCTTGGGGCCGACATGCTTCACGACCTTCCCAACTGGCGCGAAGTGGAGACGGTGTGCCAGTTGGCCACCATCGTTACCGTGCGCCGAGCGGGGGTGCCGGAGCCCGATTTCACGTGCCTGGCCAGCCTGATTCCAAGCAATCGAATCGACGCCTTCTTCCAGCACCAGGTCGAGATGCCGGCGATGGGCCTCAGCAGCACGGAGATCCGCCGACGGGTCGGCGACGGCTTGAGCATCCGCTACATGACGCCCCGGGCAGTGGAGAAATACATCGAGGCCCACAGCCTCTACCGGGTCTGAAGCTCTTTGACCAGGCCGGCCAAGAGCGACGGGTTGTCGCTGCCGAGGATGTGCTCGATGCGGTCGGGAGGGATCTTCATCTGCCGCATGGCCCCTTCGGCCCGCTGCCAGAGTCGCGATCGCGCCTTGCCCTCAGCCAGGTAAAGGTCGCCCACCAGCTCGCTCAGGCGCTGGAGCATGATGTCGCCCTGATTCTCATAGTACCTGCGGATAATGCGCTCTTGGTACGGGGTGCGACCGGCCATAGCACCTCAACATGGATCGCAAAAGGGTATCGTAGGGTTGCCGCGATTGCGCTCGCGCGCAACACGGCAGCCCTTTGGGCCACCTGATCCCATGATATCGGCGCGCAATGCCGCCGGAAATGACAAATCGTCGACAGTCGATGACACCCGGATGACGAAGGACAACCCAATCCCCTGCGGGGGATCCAGGGTCTGCTTGCCAGTGTCGCGGCAGGAAGGGTGGACTATTCGACAACGCCCTTCGCCGCGTCGGCCGTCTCAAACACCAGCAGGTATGGGACAGCCGGCTGCCCATCCGTCTTCACGGCGCCCGACTCGGGCACCGTCTTGACAACAACCGGCGGCGCCGCGGCCACCTTGGCGGCCAGTTCCGTCTCCAGCGGCGCATTTTCGCCGCTTCGAACGACGGCGAGTCTCTCCAGCGTTTCGGTCATCTTGGCCAGGGTCGCTTGCTGCGCACGCTGGCTGTTGTAATGAGCGACGAGCAGATAGACGACCGCTCCTAAGAGGACCGTCGTCAGCAAGATTTGCACCCGCTGCAACATGATGCGTTCTCCCACGCGAATTCGGCGGCACGCCCGGCGGACCCGCTCGAAATCGCCGAATCGATGCAAGGCATCGTGCCGGGCTACGTCGGGCGCCATCCCGGCGGCGATGTTGTCCTCGGTCCGCAGGGCGATGTGGAACCGGAGTTCTTCGAGGATCTCGGAGTCAATCTCCGCGACCGGACGCGGATCGGGAGTGTGGAGAAAGTCGGCCCAGGCGCGGATCCAGGACATCGCTCACGCCCCCGCCGGCCTGGGCCCAAGAACCGCCGCCACCGCTTCGGCGAACCGATGCCACGATTTGACTTCAGCCTCGAGCGCGATCCGGAAAGAATAGAGAAGATAGATCGAGTGAGGGATACTAGGGGTCTGTCCAAATTGAGTTAACGGGTGCCACGGTTGGCTTGTCCAACCGTGCTTCCAGCATTGCTGGGCAAGCCAGCATTGGCACCCAACTGGTAAAGTCGAAAAGGACAGACCACAAGGGGCTGTGTCGCCGGATGCCGGATCCGGAGATGGACTCGCGATTCCCCCTCCGTCTCCTCCGAGCGCCGGTCGGTGCACTGCTCCCCGTGACTCGAGAGGGAGGCCTCGGTCCCCGGACTATAGCTCGCCCGCCTGCCAGCGGTAGACGCGCCGGATCGTGTTGCCCACGTAGTGGCCGGGGCGGTCAGGCCGATCGAGTATGGGCATCTGTTCGATCTCTTCGTCGGTGTAACAGCCCTGCGGGATGACGATTGCGCAAGGTTCAGGGGATGGCGCTGTCGCACATCCTGCGCAAACCAGGAGGCTGGTCCCGAGAATTCCCAAGCGTACGGTGCGGATGCGAGTCTTCACCACTGATTTCTCCGCGGATAGCAGGAGTGCCTGCTGTCATATCGCAGTTTTGTCGCATCGGCGTGAGTTCCATGGGAACGGCCGCTGCGAACCGAAAAAGCCGCAGGCATGTTCCTGCAGGAAGGGTTTCCAAGCCGTCAGGAGCCGCCGAAGAGCCGGCGTACTGCGCGCCAGTTGGGAAGGTCGTGAAGCATGTCCGCCCCGAGAAGAAGGTACAGTGGTCCGTCGGGCGGAGGTTTCGCAGGGCGGTCCCAACGGCTTGGAAAGCCGTCCGACGGGCCAGGATGAACTGGACGACCGTGCTACCGTTGGACGGGGCGATAGAGCGTGTCGCGTTCGACGGGCTCGAAGCCCGCCTCGCGGATGAGGGCTTCGAGTTCTTCGACGGCAAGGACTTCGGGGGCCTGCGATCCGGCGTCGTGGTGGATCTTCTCGTGACGCACCGTGCCGTCCAGGTCGTCGGCCCCATAGCCCAACGCAATCTGCGCGGTTTGCACGCCCAGCGAGATCCAGTAGGCTTTGACGTGGTCGAAGTTGTCCAGAAGCAGTCGGCTGACGGCCACCGTGCGGAGGTCGTCGAAGGCGGTGGGCGGACGCGGGATGTGCGCGGCCAACTGCGTCCCTTCGGGATGAAACGCCAACGGAATCATGGCCTGAAAGCCGCCGGTCTCGTCCTGCAGCGATCGCAGCCGGAGGAGGTGGTCGACGCGATGCGCCGCCGACTCGAAGTGGCCGTAGAGCATCGTGGCGTTGGTGCGCAATCCCAACTGGTGGGCCGTGCGGTGGACGGAAAGCCAGGTTTCGGCGTCGGCCTTGCGTGGGGCGATTTGCCTGCGGATCTCCGGAGCGAAGATCTCCGCCCCGCCGCCAGGCATGCTCCCCAGGCCCACGCTCATCAGGTCCTCGAGGATATCGCGGAACGTGCGCCCCGTCGACTCGGCGAACCAGGCAATCTCCACCGGCGTCCAGGCCTTCAGGTGCAGCGATGGATATGCCGTGTGCAGATCATCGAGGATGCCGCGATACCAGGCGTAGTCCTTGTCGGGATGGAGCCCGCCCACGATGTGCAACTCGGTGGCGCCGCTCGCCACGGCTTCCTGACCGCGGGCGAGGATCTCGTCGCGGCTCATGACATACGCACCGGCGTCACGCGGATCGCGGCTATACGCGCACAGCGGGCAGCGGTAGATGCAGACGTTGGTCGGGTTCAGGTGGGCGTTGATGTTGTAGTATGCCGCGCCTCCGTGCTTGCGGCGGCGGACCAAGTCGGCAAGTTGACCGACAACGTGGAAGTCGACCTCCGGACGGAAGAGAAGCAAGCCGTCCTCGCGAGTAAGCCGCTTGCCGGCCTCGACTTTCGAGCGAATCGAATACAGGTCTGAGCCGAGGGCATCTGCGACCGTCCGAAAGTCCTGCATGATAGCTCGTCCTACATCATCAAATCGATGCACCCAATCGCCAACAACCCGATACTCACGACCGCATTGACGTGGAAGAACGCCTGATTCACCCGGCTGAGGTCGTCGGGCCGGACGATCGAGTGCTCGTAGGCCAAAAGGAGTGCGATGGCGACGACGCCCGTATGGTAGATTGGTCCGAAGTCCGGATACATCGTCGGCAGCACGAAGAGGAGGACCAGCATGCCGAAGTGGCACAGCGCGGCAAGTCGCAGGGCGCCGGCCACGCCGAATCGGGCGGGGACGCTGTGCAGCCGCATCCGTTGGTCGAAAGCCACGTCCTGGCAGGCGTAGATCATGTCGAAGCCGGCCACCCAGAGCAGCACGGCGCCGCCGAGCACGACCGGCGGCCAGGCCAGCTCCCCGCGCAGGGCGACCCAGGCCGCCAGCGGGGCCAGCATCAAGGCCGCGCCCAGCCAGAAATGCGCCAGCACGGTGAACCGCTTCGAGAAGCTGTAGCCGAACAGAAAGAAGAGCACCGGGACCGAGGCGACCAGAGGCAGCGAATTGCGCGGCAAGAACAACAGCGTTCCGGCCACGAAGCCCAGCGAACAGACCACGGTGAACGCCGCAACGCTCGCCCCGCTGAGCGCGCCGGCAGGAAGGTGCCGCATCCGCGTCCGGGGGTTCATCGCGTCCAACCGCCGGTCTGCCAGCCGGTTGAACGCCATGGCCGCGCTGCGGGCAAACACCATGCAGGCCAGGATGCCGGCCAGGTCTTGCCAGCGGAACGCGACGGGCGGGTCGCTCCGCACGTTCGCCGCCCAGGCCATCACCGCCGCCAGAAGGGCAAACGGCAGGGCAAACAGCGTGTGGCTGAAGCGGATCATCTCCAGCAGTTGCCGGACGCGCCGCAGGAGGGACGATGCTGAGAGAGGGAGAGCGGCAGACGGGGAGAGGGGCAAAGGCGCAGGCACGGAGACCAGGCCGTCATCGCGGCCGTTTCGTGTCTTCTCGTCGTCTCCGCTTGCCATTTCCGTTCTCCCTCTCAGCTTCCCCAGCGGCGGATCAATTCGTTGGGGATTGCCAACTGATCGCAGATGCGGGCGACGATGAAATCGACCAGGTCGCGGATCGACTTGGCCCCGTGGTAGAACCCGGGCATGGCCGGCAGGATCACGGCCCCGGCCTCGGCCGCCCTGCGCATGTTTTCGAGCTGAACGAGGGACAGCGGCGTCTCGCGCGGCACGAGGATCAGCTTGCGGCGTTCCTTCAGGTGGACGTCGGCGGCGCGGTGGATGAGGTTCGTGCTGGCCGAGTGGGCGATGGCGCTGAGCGTGCCAGCCGAACACGGACAAATGACCATCCCGCCGGTGAGGAACGAGCCGCTGGCGATCGGGGCCATGCCGTCGCTGTGATGGTGATAGTGGATCGTGCCCGGCTCGCCCACCGACACGGACAGGACGTTGCTCGATTCGCTCGAAATGCCGTTCAGCGAGCGAATCCGCGTGAGCTTCTCGTCCTTGACTTCAGGGCCCGCGTCGAGCATCAGCACCGATGGGTCAAACGGGTCGAGGTCCACTTCCACGCCCAATTCCTGGCGCATCACGGTCGCAGCGGAGGGGCTGATCGACAGATGCACGTCGCAGCCGGCGGCCAGCAACAC
>CAZFKF010000012.1:0-15707 GCA_964518805.1 uncultured Planctomycetaceae bacterium
GCCGATAGGCGACGGCCACGCTCTTGGCCGGAACGAACCCTTCTTGGGACGAATAGATGTGCGAGGCCGGATGATGGCCCAGCGGTGCGGACCTTGCTGCGGCGATCGCCCTTTGCAGCAAGGACGCCTTGGAGACGTCCAACGGTTGGGGGCGCCCGACGCAGTCGGCGCCGCTTCGTTGGAACGCAGCCACAAGATTGGTCAGGTAACGATCGTCCAATTCGCAGTGGCCGTCGACGACCACAAGGATATCGCCCCGCGCGTGTTGCACGCCGATGTTGCGCGCGGCGCTCGACAGCCGCCGCGGATTCGAGAACACCCGAAGACTGGAGAATCGGGCGGCGAACTCGGCCGCCAACTCCGGGGTTCCGTCGGTGGATTGGCCGTCGACCACAAGGATTTCGTACCGACGGGGGTCGTACTGTTGGGCCACTAGGTGGCCAAGAGTCTGGCGAATGTGCCGCGCCTCGTTGCGCACCGGTACCACGACGCTCACCAGCGGCATTCCGAGGCCGGGTCCGAGAGCGGTAGCGCACGCGGAATCAGAAGTGAGAGACGAGTCGGAAACGATCATAGCGACCGTTCAAGCATAGCTCGCGGTGCTGGGGATACCGCTGCCCCGCACCCCAACCCCTTCTTCGTGGCAGGGAAGGCGCGTTTCGCCATGTCCGATTGCATCGGTTAAAGGACCAAAGCGGACCGTACGGAGCAGCGCGTCGAGCTTCCGCTCGTTCTCGCCGAGGTTCACGTAATGGCGAAAACGCGTGCCCGGCGACCCCAGACGCAGACGCGGTTGCTCCGGGTCGAGTTCCCAGGGATGGACGTAGAACAAGAACGGCATGCCTGTCGCATGGATTCGGGCGACGCACCGTAGCGTCCAGCGAAGCGGATAGAGGCGAAAATATCCGCCGCCACTGACCGGGACGTTCCAGCCCAGGAATCGGCATACCGACGGCGGGAATTCCCAGAGCGGTCCTGCCGGCGTCTGGATGCGATGCGGCTGGCGCGGGGCGCCCGGAATGCCGTAGCGATCGTGGTGGACCGGGAAGACGCTCGAATCGATCCGGAATCCCTCTTCCGCGAGAATGTCCATCGCCCACAGCGACGACGCCGTGATGGAGAAGCTCGGGGCGCGATACGCGGTGATCTCTGCACCGATCGCATCCTCGATCACCTGGCGCGAATGCCGCAAGTCGTCGCGAAACTCCTCGGGCGTCTGCTGGTAGACGAGCCGGTGCCAATACGAATGGGAACCGACCTGGTGGCCGCACTCGTGGATCTCGCGCACCAGGCGCGGATACCGATCGGCGACCCAACCCAGGACGAAGAACGTCGCCCGGACGTTATGGCGGCTGAGCAGACTCAGCACGCGGTACGTATTGCGAACCACGCGGCTCTCATGGTGGTCCCAGTGCGCGCGGGAGATGTGCCGCTCGAAGCCCGAGACCTGGAAGTAGTCTTCGACGTCGACAGTGAAGGCGCTGACGGTTTCTTTCACGAGGAGGACTCATCGGGGGGAAGCGTCGCTGTGTACGGCCTCGCCGTGGTGCATCGCTGGCGGAGTCACGAAGTTGCAGATAAACGGTGCGGACTCCAAGGAAGCCGCTACATGCCGCCCCGGGGACGCCGTGCTTCCGGACTTGGGATCGCCGTCGAAGCCCGGGGCCTCGCGAAACACGCCCAGCGCGCGACGCAACGTGGGCGCTGAGAGTCTGCTCATCCGTGCCATGGTGCAGATCACCAACCGCAAGTCCATCAGGAGACTCGCCTGCCGGATGTATTCCAGATCCAGGGCCAGCTTGCGACGTACGCCGGTGACGTCGGAGTCCGGCGGGAGGTTGACTTGCGCCAAGCCGGTGACCCCAGGGAGGACTGCCAGCCGTCTCGAATAACCCGGAATCCTGCGAGCGAGCACGTGCACGAACTCGGGACGCTCCGGTCTCGGCCCGACCAGAGACATCTCGCCTTTCAGGATGTTGAACAACTGGGGCAGTTCGTCGAGATGGAGCTTCCGAAGGATGCGGCCGACAAGCGTCACGCGAGGATCGCGGTCCTGGGCCCACACGGCTCCGGTTCCAGCCTCCGCGTCCTGACGCATGCTGCGGATCTTGTACATCGTGAACACGCGCCCGTCCTTGCCCACGCGGACCTGGGCATAGATGCCCGGCCCACGCGACGTCAGTCGCACCACGAGCACCAGGACGCCAATCAGGGGAAGGGCGGGCACGAGCAGGACGAGGGCCGACACGAGGTCGAGAATGCGTTTCCAGCGGAAGTAAACGGCCGGAGTAATCTCCGAACGGACCGGGGTATCCAATGGGCGAGCCCGCTCGATGCGGCACTCGCGGCGTGTTTCGGTCAGAATCGACGTCGACATTAAACTGCTCCCAAGGAACCTGTTGTTCATCAAGTTGCCGATTTCGTTGCGTTGCCTCGGCGGTCGCTCGTCATGCTCATGTGTTGGCGTAAGCGTAGCTGCCGTAGCGATAGGCGTAGTGGCGAACAGGAACGCCGTTCAACACGATTCCCTCGATGCGGCATCCGACGGATTCCAGCCGAGCGCGGGCCTTCTCCACCTGGCTCATGCGGCTGGCGTCCTGCATGGCGCAGATCAGGCAGGCGTCGGCGGCCTTGGACAGCAGCAGCGTCTCGCCTGCGGCCAGCACCGGCGGCGTGTCGAGGACGATATAGCGATAGCGTGCGCGAAGGTCTTCCAACAGCGAATCGAGTCGTCCGGCACCCAGAAGCGAGTGCGGATTCCCGGAGAGTCTCCCCGCCGGGAGGACGTGAAATCGCTGTTCGGCGTCCGCCAGGATGGCTTCGTTCGCCGCGCGGGCTCCCTTCAGCACCTCGGCCAGACCGGGCTCGTTGTCCACGTGGAAGTGGTGGTGCACATCCGGGGATCGCATATCGCCGTCGATCAGAAGCGTGGGCTCGCCGGACGCGCGGGCGATGCTCACGGCCAACCGCGAGGCAACGCTCGTCTTGCCTTCGTTGGCCATGGCGCTGGTGATCGCCACGACTTTGATTTCGCCGCGGTCGCCGGCCAAGAGGAGGCTCGTGGCCAGGGCGTCGATGCTCTCCTCGAACATCCGCATCGGCTGCTGCGCGTTCCGCGGCAGCGTTCCGCCCGCCGCGGTTTGCGAAGGTAATCGCGGCACTTCGGCCAGGACGGGCAACGTGGAGCGCTCTTCGAGGCACTCCGGGGCATTGATGCGGCGGGCGAGGTGTTCCCATCCCACGACCAGGAGTCCCGGGGCGAACAGGCCCGCGAGCGACACCAACACGAGTTGCTTCAACGGCAGCCGCTCGACCGGTTGGGGGGGGACTTCGGCCCGCTCCAGAAGCGAGACTCGCCCCGGGGCGTGTTGCTCGGTGCGGAGTTTCGCCACGCGGTCGGCGATCAAGTCGAAGGCTTTCTCGGCGCGGGCCAGTTCGTTTTGCTTGGCCGCGGCCTCGACTTGTCCCTCGCTGAGCGCCTCGAAGCGCTGGCGAAGCAACTTCTCAGCGACGCGACGGGCTTCGAGATCCGCCTTGAGGCGGGCGACCTCGTCAGCACGCTTGCTTCCTTCGGTCCTTTCCAACTCGGCCCGAATGCTCTTGGCTTTGGTCTTCGCAAGCTGTTCGAGCTTCTGCTCGTCCTCTAGCACTTCGGACTGAATTTGCCGGTAGAAGGGGTTGTTTTCTCCGTCGGCCGAGCGGGCCGCGATGTCGTGCAGCTTCATCCGTTTGCCGGCCAGCACGGACTTCAGTTTCACGACTTCCGCGTCGGTCTCGACCGCTCGTTCCGCAATTCCGTCCGACGCCGCCGGCGCGGAGCTTGTGCCCGCCTCTTCGGCCGCCCGGAGCCTAACTTCGAGCACCTGACGTTCGACTTCGGCGTTGATAAGCTTGGCCTGTAATTCGGCCAGAGGCTGCCGCCGTCCCGCATCGGCCGCAAGAGGACTGGCGTCGCCGGCATCCACAGGGGTCTTCGCGTCGGCCTCCTTGAGACCATCGCGAAGCAAAGCCACCTCGCGGGCACGACGCTGCTTCTCCTCCTCCAACAGGGTAATCAGACGCCCAACGCGTTCGCTCTCGTCCTCGCTTCGCAGCTTGAAGTACGAGTCCAGAATCGAGTTGACGATTTGCGCCGAAAGCTGCGCATCGGGCGTCGCGAGCGAGACTTTGTAGAGTTCCGACTGCCCAACCGACTTCACCGACAGCCACTTGGCCAGCCACGGCAATGGGGCCTGCGGCGCCACGGTCTCAAGGAAGGCGGCAACCTCGGCCGATCGGGCCACCGGTTGCAGCACCGGCGGGCTCCGAAGCAGTTCGATCTGCGTGTTGGCGAAACTCTGCGGCCGATCTTCGTGCGTCGATTCGTAGGAGAGGTGGGTCGGCTTGTCGTCGATCCGCAGCCAAGCCACGGCTTCGTACTGCCGTTGGAAGAAGTGAAGGACCAGGGCACTATTGACGGCTGCCAACAACACACCCGTCGGCACGACGAGCTTCCACCAGTGCCGCAGCACATGCAACACGAACTGAGCGGTGACGCCTGATTTCGCAACCTTGTCTCGACTTGGATTCCTCGTGCGAGCCGCTTGAGAGTTCCGCGGGGACATGGCCATCGAGTTGTTCCGGGTAACCAACTGACTGGAAAAGACTCCGGCGGTGCGTTGATCTCTGCCGCCGACGGGTCTGCCTCTTAGCTTCCAGTGTAGTCAGGCTCGTGGCTTATCTACCCCACGTTATCTGCCTTGCGCATCTTATTGCAATGACGCTGCCTGCGTGACTGGTATACCCCGCCCAAGAGGTTTACCGCGTAGATCCGATCTCGTCGGTCCAGGCTGGCCGCGAAGGACACCATCCAGACAATGGCCGATTCAGAGAGGTCCAGAGCGTACGTAACCTTGCGACAATCCACAGGCGTCACCTCCGCCGAATCCCCCGCGACAGGTCTATGACTAGACCCTACGATCCAGTGCAGCCTGTACCGCTTCTTCGGTTTTTGTGGTCTAGCTGGAGTTTTGCGCCTTCGCGGCCGATAACTGATGGCAGTCGTGAAGGCCACTGTGCTGTCACCATGCCGACAGCTATTGAGCCGTGTTGGCATAGGACTGGATGCAAGATCGTTAAGCTGTTGATAGACAATGACTTAAACGGTCTTCCCGGCGAACGCTTCGGCGACTCTTGCGACTAAGATCTTTGGCAATAAGCACTTACCATACGCAATCGACTCGGACCCGCTGTGGCGATCCGACCGGTTGCAACATCGGAGTTTCGGGACTTACGCGTTGGTTTCCGTTGACTGATCTTGACTGTAGTCTTTATGGCATCTACACTTGGAGCGTGACTGGGTTCTCCAGGGGACGGTGAATGAGCGGCCCAAGAGGCTCTCGCACGGGAGAAACGTGACGTGACCAAGAAAGAAATCGTTCGGACCATTTCGGAAGAAATCGGGCTCACCCAGTTGAAGACCAAGGAGATCGTCCAGAAGACCTTTGATGCGATCGTTGAGACGCTCGTGGAGGACGGACGCATCGAACTGCGGAACTTCGGCGTCTTCGAGGTCAAAAGGCGTGCCCCCCGTAAGGCCCGCAATCCGCGAACCGGTGAGAAGGTGGATGTAGCCGAGAAGTTTGTGGTGACGTTTAAGCCTGGCAAGGAGATGGAACAGCGAGTTCGGGAGTTGGAGCGCCAGGCTGCGGAGAGGGCCGCTGAGGAACTCGCGAGGCTCGAGGCCAAACCACCCGAAGGACATGGATCGACTGCCGCAGCCGATGGCCTTCAAGTCACCGGCGCCGGCCCCTGAAACACAATGCACTTCTGAGGAACGATCGCTGTCAGGCGGTTGACCTAACCTGCTGATGGTCCGAGGGATACGCTGACCCAAAATCCCTCGGTCCGCGCAAGAACATTCGCGACTCTCGAAGCTGGCGTAAGACGATTCTCGTCGCCTGATTCGAGCTTTTCCCGCACCAAGAAACACTTGATGTAGCTGGTGACGCCTTTGTGGCGGCCGTGTAGCGCCGCGCGAGGTCGCCAGGCTCAGTTATGGAATTGCTTCGCGCGCCCGTAGCGCCGAAGTCTTTTTTCAACCAGGAGTTGTGCAATGCGCAATCTACTCCTCACGGCCCTCCTTGGGCTCTTGTTGAGTTCGACCGTGGGATGCATTATCCCGGCCTATTCCGGCGATCCCGCGCGCCGTACCAGCGAGTTGATCTACACGTCAGAAGACATGCGATTGATTCTCGACGAATGGGAGAGGACTTGGTTCCTCGATCAGCCGAGTCACCTATCGCCCTACCGTACGCATGGAGGGATCATCTGACGTGGCGCACGGCCCGTGGAGTGGCTGTCAGCGGATGGCCAACGGCTTGAGGAAGGTCGTTGGCCGCCGCGAAGTGGCTGGCCCATGGACATGTCTCGGTGGGCTGGGAGGACGGCTTGACGCTCTCCCGGCCCTGGGCATCGCCGGCGCCCGGTTGCCCAAGGGCAGCCCTGTCGGTACATTGCACGTCCGGGAAGTCTCTCGTGGCGCTTCCCATCCAGCCGGTCTGTTGGTCCAACGTGCATCGTGTCGTGAATCCCACTTCTGTTTCACTTGAAGTCCAACTCGGGGGGTTGCGACTTTCCAATCCGGTAATGGTTGCCTCCGGCACGTTCGGCTATGCCCGGGAAATGGCGGGTTTGGTCGACCTGTCGCGTCTTGGCGCCATTTTGCCGAAGACCATTACGCAAACGGCTCGCGCGGGCAACCTGCCGCCTAGAACGGTTGAGACTTCGGCGGGGTTGCTGAATTCGATCGGTCTAGACAACGACGGCATCGAAGAGTTTCTCGCATCCCAGTTGCCGTACCTGGCTGGCACCGGTGCTCCGATTGTGGTGAGCATCGCCGGAAAGACGTACGACGAGTTTGTCGCCATGGGGGCGCGGCTGGACGGCGCGGCTGGCATCGCGGCCCTGGAACTCAACATCTCATGTCCTAATGTCAGCGGTGGCGTCGATTTCGGCACCGACCCTCGAATGTGCGAGCGTGTCGTCAAGGGGGTGCGGCAATCCTGCACGCTGCCCGTGCTGGCTAAGCTGACACCAAACGTCACGAGCATTGCAGAGATCGCCCGGGCGGCTGAGGCTGGTGGGGCGGATGCAATCTCACTGATCAATACGTGCCAGGGCATGGCCGTCGACTGGCGTCGTCGCCGGCCGCGGCTTGGGGGAGTGCTGGGCGGACTGAGCGGGCCGGCGATCAAGCCCATTGCATTGCGAGCCGTGTATCAGGTTTTCAAGGCCGTTCGGCTGCCTTTGGTGGGTATTGGCGGCATCGCCACCGTCGACGACGTCATGGAATTCCTGGTGGTTGGCGCCAGCGCGGTGCAGATCGGCACCGCGAATTTCTACAACCCCTCGGTGTGCATGGAAATCCTCGACGCGCTTCCAGGGGCGTTGGCGGAATTGGGGGCGACCAGCATCCGCGAAGTGGTTGGCACGCTGGAGGGACTCAAGAGGGCGTAGGACGGCGGTCGCAGTCGAGCGGTTCAGGAGCACGCGTCCGAGGACCTTGGCGGAGGATGATCGAGGAGGCGCCGTGGAGGAGTCGCGATCGACGCGCGTGCCGGCCACGATGCGGTCCACAATTTCAGACACGGGCGTCTTTCCGCCGCGTTAACATCTGTAGACGGATTCTGAGTATCACCATGCGAGTCTTATCCGGAATTCAGCCCACGGGGCGTTTTCATTGGGGAAACTACTTTGGCGCGATCCGGCAGTACATCGATCTGCAGGGCAATCAAGACAGCGCCTTCTATTTCATCGCGAACCTCCACGCCTTGACCACGGTCCGCGACCGCGACCGGCTGGCGCAGTTGACGCTCGATGCCGCCTTGGACCTTCTGGCCCTGGGGCTGGATCCGGAGAAGGCGACCCTCTTCGTCCAGTCCGACGTGCCCGAAGTGTCCGAACTCTGCTGGCTGCTGCTGAGCGGCGCGCCGATGGGCCTCCTGGAACGCTGCCACGCCTATAAGGACAAGAAGGCCAAGGGGCTGACGGCCGACGCCGGGCTGTTCAACTATCCCGTGCTCATGGCGGCCGACATCCTGGTCTACGATTCCGACGTGGTTCCCGTCGGCGAAGACCAGGTGCAGCATATCGAGGTCTGCCGCGACCTGGCGGCCAGTTTCAACCACGAGTACGGTGAGACGTTCGTGATGCCGAAGGCCAAGGTGCTGGACCGCTCGGCCCGCGTTCCGGGGGTCGATGGCGAGAAGATGTCGAAGAGCTACAACAACACCCTGGAAGCCTTCGAGGAGCCCAAAGCCCTGCGCAAGCAGATCATGCGCATCGTCACCGATTCCCGGCCCATGGATCAGCCCAAGGATCCGGAAGAGGATCATCTCTATCAGCTCTACTGGCTTTTCGCCAACGAAGCCCAGCGCCACGAGATGGCGGCGATGTATCGTCGCGGCGGCTTCGGGTACGGGGAAGTGAAGAAGGCCCTGGCCGAATTGGCCGCCGACTATTTCGCGCCAGCCCGCGCGCGTCGCGCCGAATTGGAGGCGCATCCCGAAAAGGTCCGCGAAGTCCTCGGCGACGGAGCAGCCCGGGCCCGCAAAAAGGCCGGGGAGGTGCTGCGTCGCGCACAGGAGGCGTGCGGAGTGGGACTTCGCGCCGGGAAGTGAGACGCAGGGGACCGGCCCAGGGCGGACCGAACGCCGTGCGGCCCGCCGGATATCGGCCAGTCGCATTGCCTTCTCGTCGCGCGTGGGAACACGAATCGCTGAACGATCGTGTACGAGTGGGACGAGAAAGAGAAGCCGAAGCGATCCTCCGCGTCTCTACTTCTGCCACTGCCGAAATTGTCGAATCGCAGCCAGCAGGGCGTCGCGGCGTTTCTCATACAGCGCGACCAGGGCGAACATGATCGCCCCCAGGAATATGCAGCACAAATACAGGACCCAGGTCTTCTGAAGATCGACCGCCGCGTAGCGGACCATCGTTGTGAGGACCACGCCCAGGAAGGCGACGCCCAGGTACAGGAACGAGCGGATCCGCAGCACGATTCCGGCCAGCACGCCCAGCACCGAGAGCAGGATCAGCAGCAGCGGCAGCCAGATGCTCTGGCCGATCGCCTGAAGGTACTCGGCGCTGGAGGGGACATAGATCACGCTGAGGGCCAGGTAGCGGATGCCGGCGCTCTGGGCTGCGGTAAGCCGGTCCTGGTTGAGATACTCGGCCAGGAGGATCGACAGTCCGATGGGGATCAGCCACACCTGCGGATGCGCCCAGAAGAATCTCGCGTCGTACTGGTGCCACATCACGGCAAGGCCCACGTTGGCCGCCGCCAGGCTCAACAGCGTGAACACCACCGTCTGCCATCTGCCGCGCCGCGTGGCCGCCAGGAAGCCGTAGAAGATCGCCGCCAGCAGCCACACGCCGGGACTGCGCCCGGCCAGGAGCCACTTCTCGTGCGGCAGGAAGTCGGGCACGAACCAGAACCCGATGGCCGGCGCCAGCGGCAAAAGCATCGCCGTCCGCTCCAGCGGCTCGCTCAACACGGGCAGTCCGCGGCGGTGGAACAACTCGCTCAGGCCGGCCCCGCCGAAGGCCAGGCCCATGGCCATCAGCATCCAATACTTCGTCACGATTGCCAGGCGAAAGAGGTCCGGCACCGTGAGTCGCAGGTGGACGCAGATCACTAGCGCGATCAACTCGGCGGCATAGACGTAGGCCGTGCGTCCGCGGTCGCTCAAGCCGAAGGGGTCCAATCGCGGCGTCAACGCGCAGGCGATACAGCCCACGAACAGCCCGGCCAAGGCCACGGCCACCACAACGACCGCTGGCAAGGCCATGGGTGCGCCGTGGAACGGGACGTAGAGGTGCAACTCCTGGCCGATCACCGTGGCCAAGGCCACCAGCCCCAACCCAGTGAGGGCGACAAACGCCCTGCGGCCCACGAGAACCCAATCGCTTCCGCTGGGGACGATTCGCTCCAGCCCGAAGCCGCCCGTCAGCGCCGCGACGATCGCGGCGACCATGAGGACTACGCTGCGATGCATTCCCAAGTCACCCCAATCGGGCTGGAGCAGAGTCCAGCCCGGCGTGCTAAGAACGAGCACGAGGAACGCCAGCGTGGTGTACTGCCAGAACGTTCGCCAGCGAGCGCGCATCACGGTAGCCATGGCAATCGCCGTTGGCAGGAGTAGGGCCGACGCCACCAGGCCGCCCATCCGGCCCGACGGCCAACCCAGCCCGGCATAACCTGTCGCGTCGAATCCAAGATCGATCGCGATCCACGTTGCCAGCCCGGCCGCGATGAGGCACACCGCGGCCTGCACGCGGGGGAACCATTCGCCGTGCGGCTTCTCGCGCTCGACAGGAATACGGAGGATTCGCTGCACCGCCAGCGTGTGGGGCAGCAGCAACGCCGCCAGCCCGGCGGCCAAGGCAAATGCGGCCAACTCGCAGGCCGAAGCCCAGGCCAATGCATGGGACGCAAGCCCGCGCGCATCCCACGCGAGGCCGATCGCCGCAACGCCCAGCACATATAGCCCGGGCAGGACGAAGGCGGCCGAACGATCCCAGAGGCAGGCCGCCGTGGCGGCGGCCGCCGCGGCCAGGGCCAGCCACGCCAGGCGGTCGACGGGCGCATGGGGCATGAGTTGGACATCTTGAGCGACAAACACGGCCGCGAGCGCTGCCATAGCGGTCACCGCCAATTCCGCCGCCAGATGGGCAAATGCGTGATGCCGCTCGCCAATCTCCAGCCGCGGCACGCCCGGCCGGTACAGCAGCCCCACGACGGACCACAGGCCGGAGGCAATGGCCAGGCTCACCACGTTGAACTCCACCAGGGCATACGGATTCCACGGCCCCCAAACCCACCACATCAAGCTGCCGGCCGCGTTGAGCAGTAGTCCCGAGAGGCACACGTATCCAGGCAGCCGCAGCCCCAGGGCCAGGATGCCGGCCGAGAGACTCGCTGCAAGGATCGTTCCTACCGACCACCACGGCGCGCCCGGGTCTGCGGCGGCGTACATCCACGCCAGTCCCACCAGGGCTGCGCCGATCCACGTGACCCAGCCCTGCACGAGCCCCGCTGGGAAGACCGCCTCGGAGCCGCCGTTCGGCGGCGACGGATCGTCCTGTGCGGCCCATCGCCAATTCCGGCCCAGAAGTCCCAGTCCCAGCACGGCGAATGCCACGGCCGCCCACGTCGCTTCCAACATGTGGTAGGCGAGCCAGTCGCCCAGCGCGGTGCCCAGATTCCACCTCGCGCAGGCACACGCCGCGAGGATACCCCCGCCGAGTCCGAGGCACGCGACCACGTGCGTCAGGGCCCGGGGCGAAGACCGGCACAGATACCAGGCGGCCGAAGCGGCGATCAGCAGCAGCGCGAGCCATCCTGCCGGCTCACCCGCCTGCCCAAGCCATGCGGGAAGTCGTCCCGGAGTCTCGGCGACGTGGGCCAGCGCCGGGAGCAAGAGGATTCCATTGGCGACGATTCCCAACAAAACTTGAAGGGTCAAGAAAGGGCTGGCCCCGGCCTTGAGCCCGCCGGTCGTTTCGAGCGTGCGCCGAACCGCCAGCCAGACGATGGTCGTCACCGCGCTGGCGATCGCGTTGGCCTGAACCAGGTGTACCCACCATTCTTCCAAGCCGAGCGATGGCCGTCCGTGGCCTTCGGTGTACCACACGACGAGCGACGTCCCCAGGTTCACGCACAGTGCGGCTGCGAAGGCCCAGCCTTCGGCCCGCCGCCACACGGCGGTGGCCGCCCAGGCCGTGGCAACGAGCCCCACCGCGGCTGCGGCCCATAGCATTCCTTCCCAGGCCGGGTGGAGCCAGACGGATTTCAACGCCAACAGGACGGCGAAAACGCCCGACAAGGCCGTCCAACGCGACGCAGAGATGATGGGGTAGCGAGTCTTTTTCCATGTCGGCTGTGGTGTGTTGTCCTCGGGGAGGACGGTTCCCGACGACGTGAAACGAGACTTCCCACCGCCTTGCCGGTACGATGCCCACGCCCAGGCAGTCGCCGCGACCAGCACGGCATAGGCCGCGTAGCCGAGCATCGAGGTGCGATAGGCCCACTCGGGTACGTCGGGCCAGATTCGTCGCGCGGTGCAGGCCAGCAGGGCGACCGTAGCGATGCCGACCAGTCCTGCCGCCTGAGGCTGCCATCGCTGTTGCACCTGGTATTGCCGCACGAAAACCGCGGCCGCCGCAAGCAGCAGGGCGGCCCATCCCCAAGGCGAGCCGGCATACACGGCCCACGACTGCCAATCGCCGGGATAGAAGACAATCGCCGCCAGCGCGGGCACGAGCAGCACCACATTGCCGAGCGAGCCCATGCCGAGCTGGAGATCCATGATCGCCTGGTCCCCAATCGCCCGGGCTGTCCGTTGCCCCGGAGATTCGCGCCACAGACGCAGCCAACGTCGGGCCGTCAGCCAGACGAGGGCCCAGATCGCCGTTGCCACCGTGGCCCATTGCACGCTGGTGACGGCGGCCTCCGTGTCCAACGCTCGTCCCCCGGCCACCAGATGCACCAGATATCCGAACACCACGGCCGTGTCCACGATCAGGCCGGCGAAGAACGCATAACCCGCGGCCCGCTCGCGAATCGCAAGCCCCACCAGGCCGACAATGACGAGGACCTGCGGCGCCACGTACACCACGTGGGAATCGAGCCCGGCGAAGAACCCGACCGCGCCGTCCGAAGCGATCGCAAGCCCTTGGATACGAAGCCACTGGCCAAGAATCGTCACGACCAGGGCCGGCGCTGCCGTTGCGGCGAGCACCAGGGCGTGACACCGATCCAGCGCGAACGGCCCCCATTCGACCTTGGCCCCCGCGCGCACGCACAGACGCCGCAGCCCGCGCCGCAGCCAGATCGTCGCGCTGAGAACGACGAATCCAACGGCCAGCGCCCAGCCGGCGGCAATGGCTGCGGTATGATCGGCCGCAAACGATCCGGCGGCCACGTAGGCCGTCGTGGCCGCTGCTGCCAGGCCGCTAAGCATTTCGGCGTCGCGCCAGCGGTGCCACAGCGCTGTGACCAACCCAAGCCCCACAAACCCTACGAGCAGCCACGCCGCCGGCCCGAACGCTGTGATCGGCCATGCCACCCCATGCCCCGGCCAGCCGGCCAATTCCCTGGCGCAGGCGATTGCCAACGCCGCGCCAGCCAGTAGCAGATGTGCGGCCGCGACGGCGTGGCCGACCACGTGGTCGACCGCCGGCCATGCCGGGTCGAGCAGGCGCCGGGCGATTTCGTTCTTGCCGAGCAGGAGGCGGACCGCGCCCCAAACCAGACTCATCAGCGCCAGAGCGATGCCGTAGCACTGGAGCGTGCGCGCATCGCCCAGATCGACAGCGGTGGGCACGGCGGCCGCATCCCACGGATGCCGCTGGAGCCAGGCCGTGGTCGCCGCCGTCGTGGCCATGGTGAGCACGACTTGGGCCGCGGCAAACAGCCCCGGCCGGCCTTCATTCCAGGCGACGGCCAGCCAGAGGGCGGCCAGCCAGAACAGATACTCGGCCAGCAACAGAGCGTCGATGCCCGGCACGGCGAACACGAGCGGCAGCACGGCCGTCGACGAGATCAGGCTCGTGCTCCACAGCGGTCGGACGAATACGCGGCGAAGGTCCGCCGCCCGCCCATCCTCGCCTTCCCGACGGACCGAAAAGGTCAAGGCCATGCTCGCCACGGCTGCGAGTGTCGCGTGAGACAGGAAGGCCAGTTCCCAGGGCCGCTGGACCCAATCGCTGTAGTTCCATGCCAGCGTATGGACCAACCCGGCGAGCACCAGCGCCGAGGCGAGCCAGGTCCGCCCCTGCGAGCGATAGCCCCAGGCCGTCATAAGTGACAGCAGCGCCAGACAGGCCGCCGCCACGACAGGGGCCGGTGTTGCTTGGATTCGGTAGGTCCAAACGGCAAATCCCAATCCAACCATTCCGACCACTTCCGCCACGCGCAAGAGTGGGATGCGATAGACCTCGATCAGCCCGCTGGGGTTCCTGTCCAACGGACTGAGGCTTCTGTTCGCGGCTGCGTTCCAGCGCAGGCTCACCGGCCGGCCGGCCAACCGGTTCAACACGGCGACCACCAGGCCCATGCCCAGGGCCTCGCCTGCAAACACCGCGCTCCAGACCGGTTTGATGTGCTCGAACTGCCACCACAGGGCCCATAGCGTCGTGCCCGCCAACAGGCCCAGCCCGAGATAGCTGAACCAGTGCCGCTTCCATCGCGCGGCCATGGCCAGGCTGCACGAGCCGTAGAAGCCGTAGACGAGCATGGCGTCGATCGCGCTTGCGCCGCCGGTGAACTGGTTGTGGGCCGTGACCAACAGCAGGCTTGCCAAGGCCACCGCAGCCGACCCGCCCACGTATTGCGCCGCGTGATCGCGCAGCCCTCGCCGGGCCAGCCACTCGCCGGCCAAGGCGAGCAGGGCGAACAGTCCCACCAGTGCGGTGCCGCTCCGCGCTCCAAAGGCGAGTTCGATCATCCGCCGGCCCTGGTCCGTGGGCGAGTCCCAGGCCAGATTGCCGGCCGCCAAATGAAAGGCAAGCAGGTACACGATCGCCGCGCAGGCGATCGCCCCGGCATGCGCGATGGGGAGTCTATGCCGCATGGCGACGTGGGCCAGGGCAGCGGCATCGAAGAGCCCCACCGCCATCACGCCGATAGGGCGAGGCCAGGCCAAGGCCAGGGCTGCAAGCATGGTGGCCATGGCTGCCAGAGCAATCGCTGTTCCCGCGGTGCTGTAGGCCCCGACCGCGGCGTAGTCGCCGATGCGGCGTTTCACCGTCAGTCCGGCGGAGAGGAACGGAACGGCCGCCAAAGCGATAAGGGGAGCGACATGCTGGAGCGTGACCGCCAGGCCGTCGGCCCTGGCACTCTTGGCGATCAACAGTCCCACGGCAATGCTCATGGCAAATCCCGCCGTGCCGGCCAGCGCGAAGATGCCGTCGGCATAGCGCGACTCCAGGGCCTGTTTCCGTATTGCAGAGAGGTAGGAGCCCAGCGACACGGCCAGGATGCCCACCGGCAGTAATCCCACGGCGCCTATCGTCCAACCGTGCGCCCCCTCGCCCGTAAGGCGAGCAACCAGCAGCACCGCCGCCGAGTTGCCCACGACGGCAAGCACCTCGTGCCAAACTCGCCCCGGAACCAGGACCTGCGACGCCAATCCCACGAGGTACACGAAGATCGCCAGCGACACCAGTTCGGTGGCCAGCGTCAGCAGCGTCCAGTCTTCCCGCGAGAGGCTGGCCATGGCCAGGAAATCAAGCGGTACCAGGAGCGTGGCGATGAGCAACAGGCCACGACCGCTGATCTCCAACTTCCACCGGTGGTAGGCGAGCAGCCCGAGGCCGAACACGGCGGACGAGACGCCTACGAATACCGCGAACTTCAGATAGCTCTCCATCTGCTCCCAGAAGCTGACCACCACGGCCACCGATCCGCCGACGATCAACAGGCCGCCGACCAGCACCAGAATCACTTCCGCCAGCCGGACGTTCCGCTCCTCGAAGAACTCGGCGACCAGTTCCATCCACGATTTCTTGGGCGGCGGGGGTGGTGGAGGTGGTGCCTGCGGCTTGGGCTTGGGCGGGGCGGCCTTCGCCAGCACAGGCTGGGCCTCGCACGCCGCCGGCGCAGCAGGCGGTGCCTCCACCGTGAACTTGGGTGCAACAGGCGGAAGGGGAGGCGGTGCCGAAAC
>CAZFKF010000013.1:0-15338 GCA_964518805.1 uncultured Planctomycetaceae bacterium
CAGAATCGTCCCACAAGCTCAGCCGCTGGGTGTTTCAATCCCGTTTGACTGGAGTTGCCGACTGCGTCGAACTTCGCGGAGCCCGAAGCATCGCATACCGACTTCGCCCCGGTCGCTGAGGATTCCTCGGCGCCGGCCAACTCGATCGAGGACGCCTCCGGCCCGTGGCCTGGCGATTCGTCCAGCGACTCGTCCAAATCGGATGGCAGGTCATCGTACGTGGGGATGCGGAATCGGGAACCGCACTCGGGGCAACGACCTGGGCGGCCTTGAAGTCTCGCCGGCCCATGCAAGAGGTGATCGTTGGGGCACAGGAATTCGATTTCATCGGGCGATTCGGCAGCCCCGAGCCCCACGCCTGAAGCCGCTGTTTCGGTGACGGAACCGCTTCCGGCCTTCACGGAAGACCCAGGTGAGACTTCCGGGGCTTGTTCGCCCTGGTCAAGCTCCTCCATTGAGGGGATGCGGAACTTAATGCCGCAGCGCGGACACTTGGCCGCCTGACCCGCCCGATCCTCGGAGCAATGGACCTTGTGTCCGTTGGGGCAGAGAAACTGAAGCACCATGGCGGCTCCTCGGGATGGCAATCGGAATAGATCACCTTAGGTCATCGAAATCCTACCCCACGGAGGCACAGGTGGCAATTGCCGCGGTCCCCAGAGGCGCTTGACATGCCCGCGAAGCGTATGACAGACTGAGGCCGACGGGCAGGAGACTATGAGGTATTTTATCGTATGTCGATCTTTGTAGTTTGCCCCGGGTGCCGAAAGCGATTTGAGGTCAGCGAGCAGTTCGCTGGGAAGACGGGGCCCTGCCCTAGCTGTAAGACGAAGATCAAGATCCCCAAGCTTGAGGAGCAGGTCGTCGTCCACGGACCGACCGAGCCTCCGCCGGGGAAGACCCAGACCGGACATGCCCCCCCCAAACCGGTCGCGCGCAAAGACACCCAGTTCCGGCCCGTCGTGGCAGTGGTCATTGGGGCAATTGTCGTGGTCGTGGCCATCGCGACGTTCGCCGCCCGAGGCATCCTTGGAGACGACAATTGGAGCAGTTGGGCGCTTCGCGGCGTGGGGTTGCTTCTGGTTTCGCCACCGCTGGTGTTTGGCGGCTACACGTTCCTCCGCGACGACGAGCTTGAACCGTTTCGGGGCAAGGAGTTGTACCTTCGGTGCGCGATCCTCGCGATGGCCTACATGGTGCTCTGGGCGGGATTCGGCAGGCTCGAGAACACGTTCCTGACCGGCAGCGACCTCTGGCAATGGATCTTCGTCGCTCCGCCGTTCTTCGTTGTCGGGGCGCTGGCCGCCCTGGCCGCGCTGGACTTGGATTTCGGCGCCGGCTTCTTTCTCTACTCGTTCTATGTGGCGGCCACGGTGGCCTTGCGCTGGCTGGCTGGCCTGGGGTGGATCTGGGCTGCCGGCGTGCCTCTGGACTGAAGCCGGCAGACGACGTCCGAAGCCGCGAAGGCCTCGAACGTCGGCGCGGGCGGCCCGTCAAACGGCGCACAAGGCAACTGCATCGCGGAGCGTCTGCATGGGGTCGCGCGTGGGGATGAACTCGTGGGCCACGTAGCCGGTGTAGCCGGTCTCGGCGATCGTCTTCAGGATCGGAGCGTAGTTGATTTCCTGGGTTCCGTCGATCTCGTGGCGACCCGGCACGCCGGCCGTGTGGTAATGCCCGATGTACTCGTGGAACTGCTTGATCCGAGTGATGATGTCGCCTTCCATGATCTGGACGTGGTAGATGTCGAAGAGGATCTTCATCCGCGGCGAGCCGATCCGGCGGCAGACCTCAACGGCCCATTCGACCTTGTCGGCCATATAGTCCGGATGGCCTTTCATCTCCGCGTTGACGCGGCTGTTGAGCACTTCCAGGCAGAGATTCACCTTCTTCTGCTCGGCGTAGCCGATGACCTGTTTCAGCCCTGTCACGGTGTTTTCCAGGCCGACGTCGTCGGGCATTCCCTTGCGAAAACCCGAGAAGGTGATCACGCTCGGGAACCCCGCGGCGGCCGTGGCGTCCACGGCCTCCTTGATTTTCGCGGTGCACATGGCGTAGTTCTCTTTTCGGTTCCACCCCTCGACGAAGCCGTGGCTGCTGGCCAGGGCACAGATCAGGCCGTGTTTCTCGAGCACGGGCCATTGATCGGGCGGAATGAGTTCGACGGACCGGATGCCCATGGCGGCGGCATTCCGGGCGAGTGTCTCCAGGTCCATGGGTTGGAAGCACCATTGGCAGACCGACTGCTTGATCCGCCCCTTAGGCGTTGCCGGACGGACGGGAGCCTCTGCGGCGACCGCATCGCCTGCGCCGGCGCGGCGCCCAGTCAGCGCCGCAGCCGCAATTCCGCCCACCGCTCCGAGCCACGAACGACGGCCAATTCGAGACGAGGTTTTGGCACCAGGCGTACGAGACATGCCGATTCTCCTTCGGGATTTGTTGACGTGAAGCGGCGGTTGCGATGGAACAAGGCGAGATCGCTGACGCCGCGACTCGGGTAACTGCAATACGGCTTTCCAGGCCGACGAGGTTGACGGGTTGGCGCTCTACGGCGATTCGCTCTTTCCTGGCGAACCAAGCAGCGGCCGCTCGGCGATCAAGTATTCGCGAACGATCCGGCCACCGATGAGGTGCTCTTGAATGATCCGCTCCAGGACGGGCGGGTCGCATCGCCCGTACCAGGCCCCTTCGGGATACACAACGGCCACAGGTCCGCCGACGCAGATTCGCAGGCAGTTGGCCTTGGTGCGGTACACGCCGCCGGCGCCGGTGAGCGCCAATTCCTCCAGCCGCGTTTTCAGGTAGGTCCAGGCCTCAAGGGACCGCTCCTTGCCCGAACAATTAGGCGAGGTCTGGTCGCAGCAGAGGAAGATGTGCCGCCGGATCGCCGAAATCTGAAGCCGCGCGGCCTTATCGCGCTGCGCGGGCAGGACTGCATCCAGATCGCTCATCCCGTTCCTCCCGCCATGCGGCGAGCCACTTCGGCCACGCGCCGGCCGAGGTTCTTAGCCGTGGCGATGCCGGGCTCGTCGTGGCTGATGTCATCTTTTCCGTTGTTCCAGAGAGTCGCCCCGCAGTGCGAGGTGGGCCGGCCGTCGCCTACCAGGATCATCTCCTGGCCGAACATGGCGGTGTGAACCGACCGGAGCGTCTGCTCCTGGCCGCCGTTGCGGGCCCCGGCCACGGCCAGCACCCCGCCCACCTTGTTGCTCCAGGAGAAATTCTTACGCAACACCGTACAGCGGTCCAGGAACGCGGCGCACAAGTAGCTCATATTCCCAAAGTAGACCGGGCTGCCGATGATGACACCGGCGAGTCTCGGATCGGTGAGCTTGGGGAGCAGTTGCGGAAAGTCATCTTTCTCGCCCGGCCCCAAGGGCAGACCGAGGGCGACAGCCCCCGGGATGGCCATTTCGGCCAGCTCGATCAGTTCGGTTTCGATGTGATGAGGGGCGACGGCCTTGGCCGCTTCTAGGCAGATCCGCAGTCCGGCGGCCGTTGTCTTGCCCTTGCGCGGACTGGTGGAAATGGCGATGATCTTGATCGACTTGGCAGGGGTTCCGCCCGCCTCGGAAGCCTCCAACGGACTGGCTACAACGGCGCCAGTTGCCACCGCGACTCCGGCCGCCTCAAGAAATCTCCTGCGTGATAAGTCGTCATTCATGGTTTGCCCTCTCTTGGGGTGTAGGCACAAGGACTGTGGACAGACCGTCAGTCTAGCGGAGGGTGTCTGCCGCAGGCAACACGCGGCGCCGGCATGGCGGCTCTCGGGGAGACTTCTCCCACCCCGGCGCCCCTGCTATAAATCACGTTCGTATGCGGCTGCCCGCATTGAGCAAGGTTCGCCGCGCCCTCAAACAACCAAGGCGAGAGATATGCGCAGGCAAGTGTTGGATGCGAGAGGTTTGCGTCTTGTTTCCCTGATCGCGCTGGTTGCGGCGTTGGCCGGTACGGCCGGCGCTGCGGCGCGCGTTGAACAGCGAGGACCGACCTGGATTCTGGAAAACGGACGGCTGCGCGTTGTCGTGGATGCGCAGGCCGGCGCGCTTGCGGTGACGGACAAGGCCGCCAACCACGAGTGGAAGCAGATGGCCAAGTAGGCCGGTCAACAGGCCCCGCGGTTTCGCAACGTTCGCAGCAAGGGTGAACCGCCTTGCGGGCTGTCGTTCGAGGGGGACTTTGGGTGGACCCAGGGCAAGCCTTCGACGCTCCTGGTCACCCTGACGCTGCCCGACGAGAGTTCCGATCTGCGTGTCGAAGCTGACATGGCCGACCGCAAGGCGGCGGTGGAGTATCTGCCGTTCCTGGAACCGCTGGTGCTCGACACCCCACAGGCTGCGCTTGCTGTGGCCGACTACTGCAACGGGCACCTGTACCCGCTTTCGGCAAAGCCGCGTTTGCACAAGTGGTTCAGCATGTCGCGGCTCGACATGCCGTGGGTAGGCGTTTGCGACGGAGCCAAAGGACTCGGCTATGCCATCATCGTCGAGACTGCGGATGATGGTGCCATCGAGGTGAAACCCCGGCGCGAGGGCGACAAGGAACTGTCGGCGCCACAGGTCCTGTGGACGGCATGCCGGAAGCAGTTCGCTTACCCCCGGCGGCTGGTCTATCATTTCGCCTCCCAGGGCGGCTACGTGGCCCTCGCCAAACGCTACCGCGAGTACGCCAAGGCGCAAGGCCTGATCGTGCCGTTTTCCGAGAAGCTGAAACGGAATCCGAACCTGGCGAGGCTCTTCGGCGCGCCCGACGTGTGGGGCGACGCGTCGCTCAAGTTCGCTCGGGCCGCCAAGGCCGCTGGCGTCGAGAAGATGCTCATCCACGGTCGCACGTCGCCCGAGGACATGAAAGCCATCAAGGAACTCGGCTACCTCACGAGCGAGTACGACAATTACACCGACGTATTCGGGCTGAAGCCGGGCCAGGAGGTCGACGCGACGCACGATCGGGTGCCCGAAAACGTCGTGCTCAACGCCGACGGGAAACGCATGACCGCCTGGCTCACGTTCGACAAAAAACAGCAGTACATGAAACGCTGCCCGTCCTTCTGGGTGCCGTCGGCCAAGGTGGTCGTGCCCAAGGCCCTGGAGAAGCATCCGTTCGTAGGTCGGTTCATCGACGTGACGACGGCCGAGGACCTTTACGAGTGCTATGATCCGCAACATCCGCTCACGCGATCCCAGAAGCGTCAGTGCGGCGTCGATCTCTTGGGGTATGTGCGTTCACTGGGGCTGGTGGTCGGGGGCGAGCACGGCATCTGGTGGGCCGTGCCACAGGTGGACTACATCGAAGGGATGATGAGCGGCGGTTCGTATTCCTGGCCGGCCGGGCACCTGATCCGTCCTAAGTCTAAGGACCAGCAGTTTTCCGGCCCGTGGGGCGATAAGTACGGCACGTTCGACGATTACGCCAAGTGGGGCGTCGGGCACGAGGTCCGTGTGCCGCTGTGGGAGCTGGTGTTCCACGATTGCGTGGTCTCGACCTGGTACTGGGGTGATTCAAGCGATTTCCTTCTGGCCGCGGCGCCGGAGGTTACGGCCAAAAAAGACGCCTTCAACGTGCTCTATGGGACGATTCCGCTGCTCTGGGCAGGTAAGGAAGGTTCGTGGGACTCGGCCCGCGAAGTCTTCCTCCGCACGTACCGGAACACCTGCAAGTCCCACGAGGCGGTGGCCGGTGCCGAGATGACGCACCACGAGTTCGTCACGCCCGATCGGGCCGTGCAACGGACGCGGTTCTCCGACGGCACGGAGGCTGTCGTCAATTTCGGCCCGAAGCCATATTCGGCCCAACTTGGCGGAAAGACCTATGTGCTGCCAGAGAACGGGTTTGCCGTTCGCGGTCCACGGATCGAGCAGTCCCTCGCCGTGGTCAACGGTCGCAACGAGACGTCGATTCAGGCGGGCAGCTTTCGGTACCGCGATGCGAAGTGACCTCTAACTGATAATTTGTAGGAGATGTTCCGACCTTGCCGGTTACGGGTTCCGCGGAATTGAGAAAAGTGGTAGAACAAGACTAAGCCAGATAGGTTGCCCCGACGAAGTGAAGAACGTGGGACATCGATGCCTCTGCGCGGGCACTATGCCGGCAATGCGCGATCGATGGACTCTGTCGGCTCGGTGGAACGTTCCGGCGGAATCCCCTCGGTTAACTAGATTGGCTTTCAAGAATCATAGGGGTCCATACTTCCCGGCGATCGAAGCGACTCCGACGCGCGCTGTGAGGCGTGCCACGAGATGGTTCCCAAGGCGACCGGTGGCGTTGGGAGCTTCATGAACCTGGGAATTCACGGAGGATCGGACGATGGTGCGCGTCGGTTTGCGGTGGGCCTGTCTTGGGGCGATGGTTCTAAGTGTCCTGGCGAACTCAGCTTACGTGTTTGGCCAGGCGCCGGAACAGCGCGTCCGGACGAATCTCGCCACCTTGGAGCAATGGCTGACCGAAAGCAAAGTGGCCGATGACTGGCGGCCTGTGCTTGGTCTCGAACGCCTGCAGCAGGAATTGGCCAAAGGCAGTGCTGCTGATCGGGCGGCCCTGATCGACGTCCTGGCCCGGTTCGGCGCCGACGACCCGGGCTTGGCCCTGGAACGCTTCGTCCGCGTGCGCCAGGCCTTGGTCGATTGGGTGGCGTCGCTGCCAGCGCCGCCGGCCGGGCAATTGTCGGCCGAGGCCAGGGTTTCCAAGCCTGTCTTTCTCCCTCTGACTGCGGTCGACCTTGCCGATGCTAAGGCGAGTCTCCTGGCAGCGGTGGATCGCCTGGACGTTGCGCTCAGGTCGCCCAAGCCTGGCGAGCCCGATTGGAAGGCGATCCTCCAGCCCGAGAGGATCCGCCAGGAATTGGCCAGCAAAGATCGGCCCGAGCTGACCGCGTTGGACGCGGCCTACCTACGATTTGCGTCGGGCCAGGAGGGGCTAGCGCGGGTCTGGTTTGCGGACGTGCGCGAGGGCTTGCGGCAATACCTCACGCTGGCTCGGGCCGTGGGCGAGCCGAAGTTGCGAAAGCAATACGAGATTCTCTTGGAGGCCCTCGCGGTTCGACTCGACAAGTACGTCAAGCAACCTTCCGCCGACCTGGCCGAGGAGATCGATCAGGCCCTGGATTGGCTGGACCAGGCCCAGCAAGCCAAATGGGTGGTCAAGCATGTCAGCGGCAGGCTCTCCCATCCGAATCTCTTTGCCGAGGTTTCTGGCGGATTCATCGGGTCGCGAACGGCCGAGCCGGTCGACGACACCCAGCCGGTGCGAGACTGCATTCTCAAGACCGACATTCACGGCACGGGGCACACGGTTGTCAAGCTCGACGTGAAACTCGCGCCGTCGCCCGATCGAGGACAATTCGACCTGGTGTTCAAGGGCGAAACGCAATTGGAGAGCGTGGGTTATCGCGGGCCGTTCCAGATCTTCTCCGACTCCACGACATCGGTTCGAGCGACCAAACGCGTCACCATCGATGCGGAAGGAATTTCGGCGGCGCCGACCAGTTCGGAGGCGGAGACGAGCACCACGATCAACTGCATCACCTCCAAGCGGGGGCTCATGGAGAATCTGGCTTCCCGTCGCGCAGAATCCCAGCGTCCCCAGGCCGAGTCCATCGCCGCCAGCCACGCCGAAGAGCGGTTCAACGAGCAGATCGACCGGCGGGCCGACGAGATGATCGCCCAGGCCAACCAGCGCTATCACGAGAGGTTCCGCCGCCCGCTCCTCGAAAGGCGGCTGTTCCCCGAGTCGCTTTGCTTCAGCACCACCCCGAGCGCCTTGAACATCATGGCCATGGCCATCGCCGAGGGCTCGCTGGCTGCCCCGGGTGCTCCGCCCCAGGCGGGTGGTTCTGGCGACGTATCCGTTCGCCTTCACGAATCCGCGATCAACAACATCACGGGCTCAGCCCTTGGCGGCGTGGTTGTCGACGAGAAGCGATTCCAGCAGATTCTGACCGAAACGCTGAAGGTGCCGCGAAAGGCAGGCGAGGAAGTGGACGAGGAAAACTGGGCCATCACCTTCTCGCGGCGGCAGCCGGTGACGGTGACCTTCGGCGGCGACAGTTTCAGCGTCACCATCCGAGGACGGGCCTACGCCAGCCAGGGCAACCAGTATCCCGGAATGAACGTCAGCGCCACGTACAAGATCCAGCGTGCGGGACAATCGTTCCGGGCGGTCCGGCAAGGCGATCTCGTGGTTGCCCCGCCCGGATTCCGGCTTGGCAGCGGGCGGCAACTCTCGGCCCGCGAGCAGGTTCTCCGCAAGGTATTGGAGCGACGCTTCCAGAAGTTCTTTGGCCCCGAATTCGTCCCAAACAACCTGGTGTTGGCCCCCGAGGGACGGGAACCGCTGGAGTTGCAGTTGAGCCATTGGACGACCGACAACGGTTGGTTGGTCCTGGCGTGGAAGCAGGTGCCCCCTTCCACCACGCCGGTGGCCCCCAAGCAGTCTCCCACCAAAACGCAGAGTTCAACGTGAACCAATACGTGGAAATCTCGTTCGACTGCCTGCCGCTGCGTTCGCTGTCGCGGCTTGACGTCCCGATCGACGCCTCACCGGAACTTCAGGCCCTGGCGGAGCGGGTCCAGAAGGCGATCCGCTCGCATGGTTCGCACAACGCCTACTACCTGCACAACGCCAAGTGCACGTTTCACCTGACGAACGATCCGGCGATCGGCATGATCGAGTTCCGTTTCGAAGGCACCGTGCTGACCGACGAGCAGGACTGCCGCGCGGTCCGCAGCGACCTTCAGGCCACGCTCGGGGGAGAGACGTGCGATTGGCTTACGGAACCCGTTGTCGCGTGGTTCCGTGAGACTGTGAGCCGGGCGGTTCTGGCCGAGTTCGATCGGTATATCGCAGCCGGCGATCTGAAGCGGACCATCGACCGCATGGCCCAGCTACAAGCCCAAAGCGACTCCTTGGGCGGCTTCTTGGGCATGGGCCTGTAGCCCGAGTTGAGTATGCGCAATCGGAACGTATCCCGGTCCTTTTCTCGTTAGGACCGCTCGGACACTGACCGGTGTGATCCCACTGGACTTGCGGATCTCGTGCCCCGGATACAACGCACCGATTCCCTCTGGAAGGGTATGCGCGTCCTCCTTCTCGTCGCGCTCGCCTTCTACCCTACCGAAGTCCTCAGCGTTTGAAAGCGACCGGGGCCTAATCAGCCGCTTTCCGCCGTGGCGGACCCGCGCGGTCAGCACTCTGCTGACACCTTCAGTACGTGCGAATGTATACCTAGGAAAGATACTACGCTTTGGGTGTCTGGGTCGTGTTTTCCTTAGGCATCGAATATTCCGATTTGTCAAAGTCTACGGATTACGTGGCCGATATCAAGCTGGCTGATAACTCCGAGTACTCTGTCTGTTGGAGTGTCGCTGCGCACCGTTCGGTGAAGCGACGACAGCCAGCAGACGCGTGCGAGGTGAGACGCCCGGAGCGAAGCAAAGGAACGAAGAACCTATGAGACGCCAGCCCCCCCTCCTGGCTGAAATCCTGGCTCTGATGATGGTCGCTGCGGCGGGTTGCAGTCCGCAGCAACCCTTCTACTTCAGCCCACCGCGTGGTGGAGACCACTACGTTGGCGTGGCGCAGCAGATTGAATACCCGGATCTGGACACGGTGACGAGCCTCGACGAGGTAAATGGGGCCAAGCCCCCGCTGACGCTCGATAACCCCAAGCCCGAAAGCTACTGGGACTTAGGACTCGAAGAGGCGATCCGGATGGCGTTAGCCAACAGCACCGTGCTGCGCAATCTGGGTGGTGTACAATTTGGCCCCATGGGTGCGTCAGGCACGCCTTCCAGTCTGCTCCAGGCTCCGGGTTCGGCGGCCACGATCTACATCCCCGGAATCACCGAGGCCGATCCGCGCTATGGCGTGGAAGCGGCTCTGTCGGCCTTCGACGCCCAACTGAGCAGCAGCCTCTTCTGGGAAAACAACATCATTCCGCAGAACTCGGCCGGCGTTGGCGCCGATCTGCGGCCAGCGGACTATAAGCAACAGGTTGGCAGCTTCACCGCCGACGTCGGAAAGACCACCGCCTCTGGTGCGCAGTTCGACATCCGCCATGACGTGAAGTACAACCTCGACAACACCCCAACCGCATTGCAGAATCCACTGGGATCCAAGCGATGGGTCAACGACTGGACGGTCGATTTGCAGGCCGAGGGCAGAATTCCCCTTCTACAAGGGGCGGGGACCGGCTTCAACCGGATTGCCGGGCCTGGGGCCATCGCCGGACAGCCTAACGGCGTGATGCTCGCCCGATTGAGAACCGACCAGAGCCTGACCGATTTCGAGGCCGCGGTGCGGAACCTGTGCAACGACACCGAGCGGTCGTACTGGAACCTGTACTACGTCTACCGGCTCCTGGACACGAGCACAGCCTGGCGAGATGAGGCCCTTCTCACGTGGCGGAAGATCCACGCGAAGGTCAAGACCGGGGGAGCAGCCAGCGCTCTGGAACTGGCCCAGGCCCACGATGACTACCTCCTTGCCGAGCACGCGGTCGAGCAGGCACAAAGCGGCCTCTACCGGACGGAAAACGTCCTCCGCTACATGCTTGGACTGACGCACAGCGACGGGCGTTTGATTCGGCCGTCTGACGAGCCGACCCGGGCCCGAGTGGAGTTCGACTGGTACGATATCCACGCCGAGGCCCTCACGCGATCCGTGGAAATCCGCAAGCAGAAGTGGTCTATCAAGCAGCGGGAACTCGAATTGGTGGCAGCCAAGAACTACCTGCTGCCCCGGTTGGACATGGTCGGACGATACGGCTGGGCCGGCATCGGCGACATGCTCATCGATCCCGCCCGCGACCTGCAGAATCAGGACCCCACCGATCCGACAAGTCCCCTCGTGCCACACAGCGGCTACGGCTCGCTGACCTCGGGCCAATATCCTTCGTGGCACCTTGGGTTCGAGTTCCGCATGCCGTTCGGTTTCCGCCGCGAAATGGCGGGCGTGCGGTATGCTCAACTGAGCCTGACGCGTGAGCGCAAAATCCTTCAGGAACAGGAGTTGGAGTTGTCGAATCAGTTGGCCGACGCGGTTCGAGATCTCTCGGAGCAGTACAATCTGCTGCTGAAGAACTACAACCGGGCGATCGTGGGCAAGCACGAGTCTGAGGCAGCCAGGATTGCGTATGACAACCCATCCGACCGCTATCGGATCGGGTTGGATCAGGTGCTCAATGCGCGTCGCCGCCAGACCGAGGCCGAAACGGCGTTCTACCGCTCCTTGGTGGACCACACCCTGGCGATCACGCAGATTCACTTCCGCAAAGGCTCGCTCCTGGAATACGACGGCGTCTTCCTGGCCGAAGGCCCGTGGCCGGCCAAGGCGTACTTCGACGCCCAACGCCGGGCCCGGCACCGCGATGCCTCGCACTTCATCAACTACGGGTTCACGCAGCCCCGCATCGTCAGCCAGGGTCTCTACCAGCAGGGCATTGGGGAGAAATTCCCCGAGGGCGATATGCCGATCGATGCCCCGCTACCCGTGGACCGCCTGGGACCGACAACCAACCCCTCCGCTGGGCCGGAGGAAATCCAGACCCCGGTGCCAATTCCGATGACGCAAAACCCTTCAACAGGTGCAGTGCAACGTCCTCAGGCTGGGGTCTCGCCTTCAGCCCGACAACCCCGAGGCATGATGCCCGTCAGGAGGATTGCTCCTACAGCCAAAGCAGGAGAGAATAGCACTCCGGCTGCCAAGGGCCACGATCTGGCGGCCATGAACTTGCAGAAGCTGGCCGAGCCAGCCCCTGCGGTCAGACTCCAGGCGCCGATCCGCACTGCCCCGCAGGTCGATGCAGCCACCTACCAGCAGCCGTCACGGAGCGCGGAGGCGGCAGGAGCCACCGAGCCGTCGGCGGCGTGGAAATCGGCGAGCCGGTCGGACAAGGCCAATGAATCTGTCGAGACTCCGTCGCCTGCTCCAACTGCTCCAGCTCCTTCAGGGTGGAAGAGCGTACAACACCGAAGCGCTCGCGCGGAGCTGTAACGTATCGCGTCGCACGGTGTTTCGCGACTTGGGACTATTGCGTGACGTGGGGGTGCCCCTGGCGTACGACGAGGTACACCAGGGGTATCACGTTTCCCGAACGCATCTTCCGCCGCCGACCGACTTCACGCCGGACGAGGCCCTGGCCCTGATCGTGCTGTGCCACGACGTTGGCAGCCAATTCCCTTCGCCGCTCTTCGCCCTGGCCCGAAGCGCGGCCATGAAACTCCAGAGCACCCTGCCGATCCGGCTGCAGGAGAGGGTCAGCGCCACGGGATATGCCATCCAGATCCAAATGGCGCCGGCCAACCGGCTCGACGGTCACGAGCCAACCTATGAGCAGTTGCTGCAAGCGATCACGGAATGCCGGAGCGTGCGCATGCGGTATCGGAGCCTGGCCGAGGGGGAGACGATCTGCACGCGGCTCCATCCCTACAGGCTACTATTTAGCCGCCGCAGTTGGTACGTCATCGGGCGTTCATCGCTGCACCGCGCAACGCGCACGTTCAACGTGGGACGAATCGCCGCTTTGGAATTGCTGGATGAACACTACGATATGCCGCGGGGATTCTCAACGGATCGCTACTTGGGAAACGCCTGGCACCTGATTCGGGAGCCGGGTCCCGATCGTCACGTCGTCGTCCGCTTCAGCAAGAAGGTCGCGCAGAACGTCGCCGAGGTGGCGTGGCACAAGACTCAGCGGGTCGCGTTCCATCCCGACGGGTCGGCCGACTTTCACGCTACGGTGTCGGGCCTGGGGGAGATTTCGTGGTGGATTCTGGGCTACGGCGACCAGGCCGAGGTCCTCGAACCGGACGAACTACGGCAGCTTATCGCCAGCCAGGCCGCCCACATGATGCGGAAGTATGTCCCTGCCATGGATCTGCCCGCGGCGCTGGTTTGACCTCGCAACGGCAAGCCACGCCTCGGGTTGCTATTAAGTCGCGCGCGTCCGGTGTGCGAGGCCGGTCAGCGCTTTGGCGCAGCGCTTCTTGCCTCGTCGCCCTTGCCTTATACTCAGTTCCTGTTGCGGAAAGCGTAGGGTGGGACAAGCGGAGCGCGGTCCCACCAGAATTTTCGGAGGTCTGGTGGGACCGCGCTCCGCTTGTCCCACCCTACCTCGTGCCTGCGATCCCGCAACAGAGACTACTCAGTCTTTCATCCTATATCCGTGACTTCGGATCGCTTTCCATGTTTTTCTCCATCGAAGGTGGCGACGGCACCGGCAAAAGCACTCAGGTGCAGTTGCTCTCCCAATGGCTCCAGGCCGTCGGGCAGGAAGTCGTCGCGTGCCGCGACCCGGGGAGCACGCGTCTGGGTGAGGCCGTTCGCCAAATCGTCCTGCATGGGCACGATCTGGAAATCGGGCGATGCAGCGAAATGCTGTTGTACATGGCGGCGCGGGCCCAGTTGACCGAAGAAGTGATTCGACCGGCACTCGCTTCGGGCAAGATCGTGATTTCCGACCGCTACTTGTTGTCCAACGTCGTCTATCAGGGCTACGGCGGCGGGCTCGACATTGCGTCGCTTTGGCAGGTGGGCTTGGTCGCCACCGCCGGACTCCTGCCCGATTTGACGATCGTTCTGGATCTTCCCACGGAGAAGGCCGCTTCGCGTCTCAAGGGCACACCGGACCGCATGGAGCAGCAGGGGGACGCCTTCCACCGCCGCGTGCGGCAGGGTTTCCTGGACGAGGCGGCACGCCAGCCGGACCGAATCGCGACGGTCAGCGCCGAAGCGCCCATCGAGGCCGTTCAAGAGTCAATCCGTCGAGTCGCCGCCGCGCGGCTGCGAGAAGGAGGAGTCGTCGTCTGAAGACCGGGGCGATGCCCCGGTTCCACAGCAGAAGACTCGCAAAAAAAAGAAGCGGCCGTCGCGGGCCGGAGGGCCCGCGACGGCCGCTGACTGTCCGGTTTTCGGAGACGGACTACGGCTGCGGTATCGTAATGCCGAGTCGCTCTTCCTCTTCTTCCTGGATGATGATTCGCGGTGTGACCATCATCATCAGGCTCTGGGTATCGCGGCCGATGCCCACGTTCTTGAAGAGCCGGTTGATGTAGGGGATCTTGCTGAGGATCGGCACGCCGAACTCGTTGCGGCCTTCGCTGAGCCGCTTGATGCCGCCCAGGAGCACGGTGCCGCCGTCGGGCACGGTTACCGTCGTGGTCACCGTGACGAACGCGTAGCTGGGCAACTGGACGGTGGTGCCTTGCCGCGACGTCGTGCTGGCGTTCGACTTCTTCGTGTTGTCGTTCGGCTGATCCTGCTGGCCTTCCTGCGAGGCGCTGGTCGTGGTGGTCTCCGAGCCCGTGAAGGTGAACGTGTCGACCTTGCCGATCGTGCTGAAGAAGGGCACGACCGTAAGTCGCACGAACCGCCGATCGCTGCAGACAACGGCCTGCACCGTCAGGAATGTCCCTTCGGAGAGGACCACGATGACCGGTTGTTGGGCGGCGGCAAACTCGCCCACGACGGTAATCACGCTGATCACGAACGGCGTGTTCGAGGTGTCGGCCACGAACGCCATCTGCCCGCTGAACAGGGTAACCTTCGGCGCCTGCAACACGTTGCTGCGGCGGTCGCCCTGGGCGGCGTTGATGAAGAAGTAGGCCTCGATCTCGCTGAGGATCGCGAATCCCATCTGCATACCGGCTTCCGGCGTGTATCCGCCGAACTGCGGCACGGCCAGCCCGAAGCTGTTCTGCGTGAACGGTATGTCAAGGTCCTGCGAGAACGTACTCGGCGCCGACAGACCCACGGTCCGCGAATGCTCGTGCCCGAACTCGTTGAAGACCGTCGTACGCGTATCGCGGGCGGGGTTGGTTCCCGGCGGGTCGCCGACGCCCACCATGCGGCCGAACTGCATGCCCGGTCCATCCGTCTTGTCGTTGATCTGGAAGTCGAAATCGACCCCGATCCGCTCGAAGAAATTGTCGTTGAGGGTGATGAACCGCACTTCGATGGTCACCTGGAGATCCTGGAGCCGTCGCAGTTGGTCCAGCAGGTCCGCGATTTCCTCGTGGACTTCCTGGGTCTGGCTGACGACCAGGCTCAGGTTGGTCTCGAAAGGCGAGATCGAGCCCGGCCCGCCCACTTCATCCCACGTCGTGGGTTGAATGGTCGAGGTGATCAGGTCGATGAGGCTGTCGAAGTCGGCCATCGAGGCCCCACCCAGGTTGCCCGGCCCGCCAGCCGGCGTGCTGTTGGGAACCGCGCTTCGGCTGCCTGCGCCCGACACTTGGGCAAGCACCGAGGGATCGATCGCCCCGCTGGAAGGCTTGCCGTCGCGGCTGGCCACTACGGCCAAGGGCGAGGACGCGCTGGCGCCAAAGGGGCCACCGCCGCCGAAG
>CAZFKF010000014.1:0-15326 GCA_964518805.1 uncultured Planctomycetaceae bacterium
CCGTGTATCCCTACTTCGACCTCTACGAGCCGCGGCTCGATCCGCTCTTGCCCGACGACCTGCTGATCGTCGGTCACGGCAGCGGGGCCGGCATGCTCGTGCGCCGTTACGAGACGCTGGCTCCCATGGGCGACACCTGGATCGACAACGTGTTCGCGAGTTTTCGCGTGCCCACGACCGCTCGCATGCGGCGGCTTCTGGCTGACCGCAACAGCTTCTGGCTGGGGGGGGCGCTGTGCGGCAGCGAATTGGCCTGGCAAGCGATCGGCCGCTTCGGCTGGGAGCCTACGGCCACGGTCAACACGCTGCGGCACCAATGGGGCGCGAGGCGGTTCGGCCCCCAGCACGCCGATCGATTTGTCGCCCTGGCCGATGCCTACGAATCGCTCTGGGAGATCTACGACCTTCCCCTGCTTCCGCTGGAATGGGTGAAGCTGAGCCCCGACGCCCAGCGCGAGGTGGCCGCCCGGGCACGCTCGCACCTCGACCGCTTCCGCAACCAATGGGCGGCCCTGCGCCAGGCCGTGGGTCCGGACCGCCACGATCGTTGGTTCCGCCAGGTGGGCCTGTTTGCCACGTACTTCGACTATCACCTGCGGCGGCTGGAGTTGTTTTCGCAAATGACCGACCTCGTGGTCCGCAACAAGCAGGGCGCGGAGAGGCCCCAGGGGCTTGCCGAGCCGCTCCGGCAGCAACTTCTGGGCATGCACCGCCAGACGCACGACCTGGCCGCGGCCTACGATCGCGAGGCGGCCGGCGTGCCCGGCAAGATGATCGCCCAGACGCGGGCCAACCAGATGACCCTTCCGTTCAAGGAATGGGTGGGCGGGTACGACTGGTCGCTCGACGGCGCGACGCCCGTCAAGCAGTTCGCCGGGTCGATTCGCATTGCGCCGCTGCAAACGGCGGCGGGCCAGCCCCTGACGCTTTCCGTGATCCTACAGAACACCGGCGTCTATCCCTGGGTAACGGGCGTGGGTCATCGGCTGGAATTGAGCGGCGACGCCCAGCGCTTGGGTCTTCCGGCCCGATGGGACTACGAAGGACCGGCGATGGTCTTCGGCGATTGCCGCACTGTGGAACTCCGCGGAATGGCGCCCAAGGAACCGGGCGAAGCCAAGGTGCACCTGTCGTTCTTCACACCGTTCCGCAATCCGCACGCGGCGGCGCAGGAGGACGTTCTGGTGCGGTGGAAGTAGTCGTTCTTTGCGCTGCGGGCGGGGTGAGCCCGAGGCGTAGACGACGTACTTGTAGCGATCGCTGCGAAGCATCCTGCTCCGACTCCTCGCCTCGTTGAAGCGCTGGTCCTCACGGTTGCGAGGTGGCCGCCGCCTTCGCGGGCTCAAGATCGGAAGGCTTGCCCAGGGTCACGTCCTGGAGGAAGACGATGTCGCTCGAGCAGGGGCCCGGCAGCCGCATGTCAAATCCCTGGATCATGAGTTCCTCCCCGCTTTTCTGCATCGGCGCGATCGATCCGTCCTCGCACCAGAGCCAGTAGCGGGCCTTGTCATGCAGCCCTTTGAGCTTGACGACTTGGCTTCCGTTTGGACTATTGGGTCTGAAGACGTACGCGGCGCCCTTCTTGGCTGCGGGATCGAAGTACTCGACGCCATCCCATCGCTTGTCGTCCGGGCGTGGGAGGATGTGGTAGAGGTTGCCGGTCCTCACCAGCGGTCGGATCTTCGTCTTGTAGGTGTTCACCGCCCGCTTGATGGCCATGCGCTGCTCCGCAGTCCACTTCGGCCCGCCGTTGCCGCCGTTGGGCGCGTCGGGATGCCAGTAGGGCGCGCCCAGCGATGCGGAGCGGAACTCGTACACCGAGCCCGACGCCTGCCACTCGGCCCAGGAGCCGGACAGCGTGGAGAGTTGCATGGGGTGGAGGGCGTAGGAGGAATCGTAGAACGCCTGGCGCGCGTCAATCGGATAGTAGCGGTCCTGGTTCTGAATCCGGATGGCGCGGCGCATCACCCCGAAGTCCTTGAGGCGGCCGCCGCTGGTACAGTTCTCGTAATTGTAGTTCGGGACGTTCGCCCTCAGCCAATCGGCGACCTCGTAGAAACCCTTGGTCTGCCAGTAGCCCACGTCTTCCGCATAGTGCGCCCGGCACTTCGGGCCAAAGCCGCCCGTCTGGAGGACCGGCCCCGCGGTGCTGTCCGTGCGGTAGAAGTCGATGTGGAACTTGTCGCGCAGCCGTTTGAAATCGTCCTTCCGGTGCTGGATTCCCTCGGCGGTCGTCATCGGCGGATTGCAGTTCCAGTACAGCCCGAACCGCATTCCGTGCTTGTGGGCGTACTCGCACGCGGCGAGCATGTCCTTAGGCCAGAACTTCGCGTGCCCCACCGGCGGATGCGGCTGGTGCGTCTGGTCTCCGTTCCACCAATTGATGTCGATCACGACCTCTTCGAATCCCAGCGGCGCGATGTCGTCGATCAGCGGATAGTACTTCGTCTCGATGGGCTGCCAACTGCCTTGCCCTTGGCCGGTCGCTGCGAAGGCGTTCCATTCCACCTTGGGATACGTGGGGTCGTTTCTCAGCACCGAGGGCACGGAATGGTTGAAGAGATACTTGTGCAGGCTGTTCGCGGCGTCGTCCAAATCGCCCTTGTACGCGCCGATGAACCCCGGCGGCACCTCGAAGGTCTCGCCGGCATCGAGGTCCGTCTTGAAACGGTCGCCGTTGCCGGCTTTGATGGCGGCGCTGCCGGCCGGGCCGTCGCACGCGATGGCGATGCGGCCGATGCTCCATTCCCACCCAACGTAGACGCCACGCTCGCCGCCCGCGTCCACCACCGCGTAAGGAATGAACGTGGTTTCGCTCTCGGCGACGTCCAGGACCTTCTGATAGCCTTTGACCAGCGGGTCGTAATAGACGCCCGTCTTGTCGGGAGTGCTTGCATCGTTCTTGATGTACCAGATGCTCGCGTCCTTTCCCGGGCCCACGACGCGAACGTCGAGGCTTTCTTGCTCGTAGATCGTCACCGGCTTGCCGGATTGGTTGACCATGTACATCGTATGGCGCACCGGCCCCGGCCCAGGATAGGCTTGCCAAACGGACTTCAGTTCCATGGCGGGATTGGCGTTGACCAGGGTGATGGCGACCTTGACGCCGTCGCCCTTGTCGACCACCGCGTCGCGGTATTGCCACTTCGTGGCCACGGGAGTGCCCGCAAACTCGATGCGGCTGACCAAGGCAATGGGCGATGCCGCCGCAGTCCAGTTCCAGCCGTCGGGCCCGCAAAGCTCGTAGATCGAAAGCGTTTGGTCGGCGTTGATGCCTACGGTGAGCCGCGTGTCAGCCGTGCACAACGTCCAACGCGGTGACTCTCTCCCTGCGGCGGGCTCCCCTGCATGTGCCCCCGGCAAGTCGCCGAGTAGGATCAAGGCGGTCCAAACTGCGAAGAAGAGTTGCGTGTCGTGCATCATCGCAAGCAATCCTAGCAAGGGGGGAGGAGACTCCGCCGTCGTTGCCGTGGCCGAACCCGCTCCGGCCGTTCCGGCAGCAGATCTCTGATTCTTGGCGTCCTCCAGGGCCGTGTCAAGCACAGTCGACCACTCGCTCGGCATCGGCCAACGTCGGCGTCGTCCGTCGTCACGGTTCGCGGACCGGGACGTGCCGCACTTCGTCGAGCAAGGCGGCTGCCCGGAACATTGACTCGGCATCCGTGGCCCCATAGAGTTCAACGGATCCGCACACGCGAGGAGCAAGACATGCACGCTCACAAACAGGCCCGTTCCGACCATCTGATCCATGAACTGATCGCGCGACGCTGGAGCGTCTATGCGTTTTCCGACCGCTCGGTGTCGGACGATGATCTCCGCTCGATGTTGGAAACGGCGCGCTGGGCCCCGTCCTCGTACAACGAACAGCCGTGGAGCTACCTCCCCGAGGCGTACCGGCAGCGCGATCTGGCGCCAAGGCAGCGGAAACCGCTTGCCGAGTTCGTGTTCGGCGGCCAGTGGGGCACAACGTCCAGCGTCGTCGCATGACCATGGACGAAACGAATCTCGCGGACGACGATCCCTTGTGGTGTGCCAGGTGTGGTGTGGAACTCACGCCCGGCAAGGGGGATTTCTATCACGTGCGGATCGAGGCCGTGGCCGATCCTTCGCCCCCTTCCTTCTCGGAGCAAGACCTCGGCCGCGACCCGCGGGCGGAGATCGAGCGACTGATCCAGGAGATGGGCGATCTGTCGGAGCGAGAACTGCTTGACCAAGTGTATCGGCGGCTGGTGGTCTATCTCTGCGGCCCGTGCTACCGAACATGGATCGAAGACCCGGTCAAGTGATGCCGATACGCGTATTCACGGTTCGAGCCTGCCTCGTTCCGCGTATCGCCGCCTGCCGACTACGGTTCGCCCACAAACTCGTAGCTGCCGGCGCCGATTTCGTACAGGACGCGGCCGGATTCAGCCTTGATGAAGCGGACGCCCGGGCTGCTTGCGGCCGGGCCGGCGCCTTCGCGGACCTTCGCGGCGTCCGACGCAGGGACGGCGATCGTGGCCGCGGTCTGGGCCGGGAGGCGGATCCTCCAGCGGAAACCGCGGGCGTGGCGTTCCCATTCGCTCACAACCGTGCCATACATCGTGCGGTACGACGCCTTGCAGAAGTCGAGTCCGGGGACCGTCTGCGGATGCATCACGAGGCGCTTGAAGCCGGGATGCTGGGGATCGGTGCGAATGCCGGCCACGTCCTCGTAGAGCCACGTGGTCAGGTCGCCGACGAGCATCACGTGGTTGTGCGAATTCATGGCCGGATCGGCGGTGTCGCCGTTCCAGAGTTCCCAGACTGTGGTGGCGCCGTGGTCCGCCATGTAGCCCCAACTCGGGTAATCGCGGTTCGTGGCGATTCGCCACGCGAGGTCGGCCCGTCCGCCGCGGGTAAGCGTCTGCAACAGCCACTGCCCGCCGATCAGGCCGGTGCCGATGTGCCCGTTGCACTTCTTCTCGATGTTCTCGACGAGGGAGGCGAACGCCGCCTTGCCTTGCGCCTCGCCGGCCAGCCCGAAGGCCAGCGACAAGACCTGGGAGGTCTGCGAGCCGTTGCCGTAGCAACGGGCCTTCTCGTCGTAGAAGCGGCGATTGAAGGCCGCGGCGATCTCGGCCGCCCGGCGCTCAAGCTGCTCGGCGTCGCTGCTCTTGCCGAGCACCTTCGCGTAGCCGGCCACCAGTCGCAGGTTGTGGCAAAGGTAGGCGGTGGCCAGGAGGTTGCCGGGCGTTTTGCGGGCCGGATCGTTCGAGTGAATCAGCTTCGGATCCTCCGGCGGCACACACCAGTCGCCGTACGTGTCGCGATCGGTGATGCCCTCCTTGAGGAACGAGCACATCTGGTCGAGCCACTTCTTCTGGCCGTCGAAATGCTGCGCCAGCACGCGGCGGTCGCCGTATTGCCGGTAGAGCGTGCCGGGAATGATGATGTAGGCGCTGGGCCAGGTGACGTTGTCGGAATAGAGCTGCCAGTACGTGGGCGAGACATCGGAGAGCGCGCCGTTGGGCTTCTGCCCGTCGCGGATGTCGTCCATCCACTTGGCATACAGCGGCACGACCTCGTAGAGGAAGCTCTCGCCTTTCGATTCCGCCGCGCGGTCCCCCTGCCACCCCTGGCGCTCGTCGCGCTGCGGGCAGTCGGTGGGAATGCTCAGGTAGTTGCCGCGGACGCCCCAGACGATGTTCCGGTAGACGCGGTTCACAACGTCGTTGGAGCACTGGAAGGCGCCGGCGGGCTTGAGGTCGGTGTGAACGACGCGCCCCTGGAGGGTCGTGAGGTCGGGGACGCCCGGATAGCCGCGGAGTTCGACGTAGCGGAACCCGTGGTACGTGAAACGCGGCTCATAGACCTCGGGACCCTCGCCTTTGAGCACATAGGTGTCCTTGCACTGGGCCGAGCGGAGGTTGGCCACGTAGAGCATGCCGTCGGGACCGAGGGTCTCGGCATGGCGGAGTTCGACGCGGGTCGCGGCCGGCCCGCGCACGCTCAAGCGGCACCATCCGACGAGGTTCTGCCCCATGTCGTACACGTACACGCCCGGCTGCGGATTGCTGAGTTTGACCGGCTGGAGGGTCTCGGTGACGCGCATCGGCGGGATCTTCTGCGCCGCGAGCCGGCCTTCGGGGGCCTTGACCGCCTGGGCCGACGGCCAGCGCGAGTCGTCGAAGCCCGGCTTGCTCCAGCCGGACATCTCGCGGCGTGCGTCGTATTCCTCGCCGTCGTAGTCGTTGTTCGCGCGGATCGGACCTTCGGTCGTGAGTTTCCACGATAGGTCGCTCACGACGCGCTCGATCGAGCCGTCGTCGAAGCGGATCTCGATCTGCAGAAGGAGCTTGGGAAAGCCGAAGGTCCGCGCCGGGGCGGGGTATCGTTGGCGCGGGGCAAAGAAGCGGCTGTTGCCAAGCATCACGCCCACGGCATTCGCGCCTGGCACGGTTTCCTTGGTGATGTCGTAGGCAACGTAGAAGATTCGCTTGTCGTACTCGCTGAGGGCCGGATCGAGGACTCGGTTGCCGATGCGCGACCCGTTCACGTAGAGTTCGTAGTAGCCGAGGCCGCAGAGGTACGCCCGGGCCTGGCGGATCTTCTTGGCGGCCTGAAATTCCTTGCGAAGCATGCGCGCCGGCAGATGCCGATCCTCTTCGGCAATGTTCACGTCACCCCACGGGGCTATGCCAGCGGCGCCCAGCACTTGGGCGTTCTTCCAGGCGGAATCGTCGAAGCCGGGTTTCTCCCAACCGGAGGGAGCGGTGGCGGACGACCGCCACGAGGCGTCGGTCGCGACCACCATCGCCGCCCCCTCGGCGAACTCGACGCGGAGCAGGCCGATCAGGCCGGCCGGGTTCGGCGTGTCGCCCAGGTTGTTCACGGATACGGCGATGGTGTTCGCGCCGGGTTGAAGCTGGGAACGGACATCGACCGGCGGGGCCTGGTGAAAATCGCCGCCGGTGGCCGCCTGCTTGCCGTTCACCAAGAGCGTCCACGCGTTGTCGCCGGTGAGGTAGAACACGGCGCGGCGAACGACGCGTCCGGCGGGCAACTCAATCGTCCGGCGAAAGTAACAAAGGCCGGGGGGCGGGGACTGGGGATTGACGTCGGGCCGCCAAATCCAGTTCGTGCCCGTCAACACGTTCTTGGAGGCCGATTCCGGCTCGTCGCGACCGATCCATTGGGCCTGCCAATCGGAGGCGTCGAGCAGGCCGATTTCCCAGGTCGCAGGCTTGCTCCACGGTGAAGGCTGCCCCTTGGAGTCCCAGACGCGAACCTTCCACCAGCATCGGTCGCGGCTCTTGAGCGGCCGGCCTGCATAGACCACGTGGACACTCTGGTCCGAGGCCACCTTGCCGCTGTCCCAGAGGTTCCCTTGATCGGCAGCCAGCCGCGCGGGACTGTCGGCCACGAGGACGTGGTAGGCGGTTTGCCGCTCGCCCCGCTCGGCCGACTGGAGCATCCAACTCAGCCGCGGCTCGACCACGTCGATGCCCAACGGGTTGTCGAGGTACTCACACGTCAACGTGCCGACTTCGACGGCGCAGACCCAATTCGCAGCGGCCAAGACAAGGACCGGAAGCAACGCACAACGGGTCGTCCCCGACATGATTCACCTTTCTGCACTTCCGACAAACGGGCTTTGTACCATGGACTTTGCCAGACTCACCCCATGGTACCACAACGGGCCGCAGCCTCACAGCCGGCAGGCCGGTTTTCGCCCCGAAGCATCTCCATCCGCTTTGCGCAAAACGGCGGGACGGTGGTTGACATTCCCGTGTCTCACGGCACAAGATAGGGCGCGGAGTGCGAGAAACGAGCCTGGGGCCAGGTCCCCATGACGTGTCTTGAGGAGGTATCGATGCTGAGCCTGACCGCGGTCATGGGCCTTTGCGCCGCTATCGGCGGCGCTGCCGTGGATGACAATCGCTGGGTTCACCCGCTTTGCCGGCCGGCCCCGATCGACCGAAATCGCCCGTTGGTGGTGCTGGGCGACGGCAGTCTGATGATGCTCGACGTCCAGGGCCTGTGCACGAGCAAGGATGACGGGAAGACTTGGTCGAAGCCGCAGGCCGTGTGCCAAGGTCTCCATCCGACGGAACCAGCGGCTGCCTACCTGGTGAAGTGCAAGAGCGGCGTCCTGGTCGTGGTCTATCTCGATTGCACGACCCAGCAATTCACCTGGGACGAAAAGGCGGGCGAGCCAAAAGACGATTGCCGCCTGGAACTGTGGGCCATCCGCAGCCTGGACGGCGGCAAGACCTGGATCGACCGACAGCGGCTCCTCGACGGATACAACGCCAATTTCTTCGGTTTCATCCAGACCCGGACAGGAAGGCTCGTCGCCTCGGCCGAGCACTTGGTGCGGAATCCCGGTCGTTGGGTTTCGTGTTCTCTCAGTTCCGACGACGATGGGAAGACGTGGAAGCGGAGCAACCTGATCGACCTTGGCGGGCACGGCCACCACGACGGTGCGACCGAGCCGACCATCGCGGAGTTGAGCGACGGCAGACTGCTGATGTTGATCCGCACGAACTTGGACCGCTTTTGGCAAGCGTTTTCCGATGACGGGGGACGGAACTGGCGCACGATTCAACCCAGCCCGATCGATGCCAGCAGTTCGCCTGGTTACCTCCTGAAGCTCGGCAGCGGCCGGTTGGTGCTCCTGTGGAATCGCCTGAATCCGGAAGGTCGGACCGCGCCCAAGAGCGGACCGAGCGCGGCCAGCGAGGTCCCCGCTTCGTGGCACCGCGAGGAGCTTTCGATCGCCTTTTCGGAGGACGATGCCAAGAGTTGGACGAAACCCCTGCTGGTGGCGCGTCAGAAGGGCGGCCAGCTCAGCTACCCCTACATCGTTGAACGGCGTCCCGGAGAGCTGTGGCTCATGGCGGGCTTCGCCTTCCGGCGGGACTGGAAAGACCCGCTGCCGTTGCGAATGTGCGCCGAAGAAGAGGTACTTCTCCGGGAAGCCAAGAAGAGCCGGTAGCGATTCGTCACCGTCGGCCGAAGAGCGGCTGCCGTGCTTCTCACACGGCGCAGCCTGGAAGCTATGCCAGCGCCGAAAGCCCTTCGGCTTCTGTGCCCGCGATGGTCAGCAGCGTGTCGAGCCTGGTGACGGTAATCACCTGATGCAGGTACGGGCACACTTCGCAAATCGCCAAGCGGCCTTTCTTCTGCTTCATCCGTTTGTTCAACGCCATGACCTTGCCGAGCATGTCGCTGGCAAAGAACTCCACGCCGGAGAAATTCAGAAGGATCTTCGTGCAATCCTCTTCTGCCGCCAAGCGATAGAGCTCGTCGCCAAGCTGGTCGGGAAGGTCTCCGGCAAGCCTCCGATCCTGGAAGCGGATCACGAATACGTCGCCGTTTTGGGTGATCTGCATGCGCGTCGCCATCGCATCGCTCCGCCGTCGCGTGCCCTTTATTTCTTCATTCTCAACGTGCCGCCCTCGTCGAACCAGACCTGCAGTGCCTTGGTCTCCGTCCGATAGATCCAACCCGTCAAGGTCTGCCCGCCGAAGGGAACCTGCCGGGTCTCGGCCGGAGCGCCCAGGATCTTGCCCACGTCCGCCTGGCTCATCCCAAGCTTGACGCGTTCGATATCTCGCTGCAAGTCAGGCTTCGCTGCACTTCCAGACATCGCTCTGCTCCAGACTCCGAAGCGATTGAACCAGCACACCAGATAGGTGGCCCATAACTAGGCCAATCGGGTCACTGATGGACCGCGGGAGAATCCTGGAGGTTAGAGTAGCCTGACGGCCCAACCGTGTCAATCTGGATAGCCTCACGGGATGTTGGGAACCCATCGCTCGTTGCCGCTCGGATACCTCTGCGGATCTCCTCGGTTCCTTCCGAGAATAGTTGCTTCGGCCTGTCTCTTCTTTGGGACGCGGCGCTCACGCAGAATGCCGCAGAATTCTCAGCGACCGCTTGGGAAGCTGCCACTGCTTCGCAGGCGCCGATGCGGGCGCGTCCGTGGGAACGTAGGCATCGGTCGTCTCGACCTGCTGGGGCGATTGGCCGTAGTTGGCCAGGACCAGGTACAGGTCGCGATTCGCAAAGGCCGAGGCCACGCAATCTTGCGGCAGAGGCTTGGCGAACAGGTCCGAATCGGCGATTTCCAGGTACGCCCAGGTCCCGTCTTCGACCAACGGCAGGTACTGTTTGAGCCAGCGGGCGTGGGCCGGCCGCATCTGCGGGTTGGGCGGGATCGGGTCCCAGCCGCCGTAGATGTACGGACCGTTCGGGTTGGCCTGGTAGTACTTCCACGCCGCTTCGTAGAACCCACCCTCCTTGACGCCCGGCAGACGCGGAATGGGAATCACGCCCCGTTCTCCGGTCAGAGGGCGCCCACCCTGCAGCAGCGGGAATTGCATGTAGGGGATCGAGTGCAGGAAGTGATCGCTTTCGCTCTCGACCCGGGCCGCGGTCCCCTGGATGCAGGGGACGACGTAGGGCGAATGGTTCTTCGTCGCCTTGCGCAGGCCGTCGGCGTTTTCGACGTTCTCTCCCACCCAGAGATAGTCGTAGACTTTCAGCCCGCCCGTCAAAGGCTCGTTGGCGAAATCGGCGTGGACCTTGTAGATGCCGCCGCGCCGCTTCAGTTCGGAATAGATGAGATGCAGCATGTCGGTCACCGCGCCGTCGTACTGCGGCGTCTCCGGAAAGGCCACGACTTCGTCCTTCGCGGGTTCCTTGATCTGCTTGGCTGCGTTGGGGACATAGCCCCAGTCGTTATACAGGCCGTCGAGCTCGTAGTCATCGAGGATTCGCACCATGCGCGGCAGGAAATAGGCCCGCCAACCGGGACTGGCCGGCGAGCATCGCGGCAAATCCCACCAACCCCCGATGACATCGCCGGGCCGCGTCCACTCCTTGCGGTAGTCCGGATCCTGCCCCGCAAAGTACCCGGTCGACGCGTAGGCCAGGATCTTGATCCCGCGACTGTGGACCATCTTCACAAAACGGCGGAATCCCTTCGGATTGACGGCGGTCAGCTTGTTGCCGCCGAACAGGCCGTAGCGATCGTTCCACTCGTCCATCACGTGGATCAACTGGATCCCATCGTTCTTCAGCCGGTCCAGTTCCTGTTCGTCATAGTCGCCCGGTTCCCACGGCGTGCGGCTGGGATACTCGCCCAGGTTGTAGACGCACTGGGCGGGGAGATAGTCGGTGACCAGGTGCTTGCGCATGCATTTGCGAATCTTGCGCGTGCAGACGGCGATGTTGGTCAGGCGTCGCCGATGATCGTCCGCCGTGTAGCTGACGAGGATCGCCGGAGCCTTGGAAGCGCCGGCGGCGGCCTTTTCCGCGAGTGAGCCGGTTGCCGGCGCGGCGCCGACGGAGGAGATGGCAGCGCCCGCCGCGGCGGCCGTGGCGCCTGTCTTGAGGAATTGTCGCCTATCCATGTTGAGCTCCTGGTGAACTGATTGCCTCGGGAAGTGTCAAACCGGCCAACTCTCTCCGACCATCCTCGTCCCGTCTCATCGTCACCGCAACGACGCGACGCCGACCTGGATCAGCAAGGACGCGACGAGGGCTATGGCGCACACGGCGTACATCGCGCCGTTGCTGCCCATCAGCGTCTCGCCCCACTGCACCGCAAACAGTCCGGCAAACGAGCCCATGCCGACCAGACACTCGTTCACCCCGATGTTGAGCGACCGGCGCCCGGAGTTGCTGGCATAGTACACGGCGGCGAAGTAGGCATACCCCGTATACAGCCCCAATAGGATAATCGCCGCGGCACCGGCGGAAAAGGAGGGTCTCAGCCAGGCCAGGCCGAACAGGACGGCGCCGGCAAGATGCAGGACCACCAGCGGCCCACGGCGGTACCGCCATCCGGCGAAGAACGCCACCCGATAGCCCCAGACGCCCTGCAGCAGCATGTGCAACGACAGCACCAGCCCGGGCAGGAAAGCCAGAATGGCCTCGCGGGCGCACGCCGCGGGCCACAGGCTCTGCAACGGCCTTTGGACGAACATCGCCGTGAAGATCAGGCACCAGCCCACCAGCACGTAGCGCGGGTTCACGGTCCTCGCGCCGGGCGCAGCATCGTCGACGTGCTCATCGGCGCTTTTCATGGCATGGGGGCGGGACTGGTGTCGAAACAGCGTCGCGAGGATCACCGCTCCGACCAAGAGCGTCGTGGCGCACAGGGCCAGGCTGCCAAGCTGGTACAGGCTGCCGGAACTCAAGAAGCCCGCGGCACTGCCGGCGCTCCAGGCGAACGTGTAGCGCCCCACCGTCAGTGCCAGTCCGCCCGGCGCCGTTTCGCCCCGCATGAACGTCTGGAAGGAGTTGAAGAAGAACGCCAGACACACGAACAGCACCGCCTGGCACACCAACTGCGGCACAAACGAGGTCACCAACAGGCACACGACCGCCATCGCCGTGCTGCCGGCCGTGCTGGCGATCAGAAGACTGCGGGCGCTGCGCCGGGTCAGTACGAGGCCCGCCAGCAGGCTGGCTGCCATGTACGCCAACTGGCCGATGCCGCTGACCCAAGCGCACTCCAGACCGCTGAAGCCTCGCTCGCCCGCGCCGTACAGCACGGCGAAGATCACGAGGAACACGGTCCAATCCATCAGGGCCGGGCATATCTGCACGAACATAGAGGGGCTCCGCCGATACGTAAACGCCTCCGTCCGTGGCCCGCTGAGTCGTTGCGTCTCACCCCGGGCCGCGGCGGAATCGTATAGAATATCGTCGCAGCCCGGCGATACAAGCGGGCGGCGGCTCGGACGCGGACAACATTTCCCGTCAGTCGCCGAAGGTTGACGCCCGCCCCGCCTTTGGCAGAGAATAGCAGCCAACCGTTGCCCAAAGGCCATGCAAACAAGGACCCTCCGATGCTTCCCACCAAACCAATCCGTTTTGCGGCGGCTTGCGTCTTGCTGTGCTTGGGACTGGGCATGTGTGATTCCGCAGCGGGCGCAGACGACGTGCGGATCAAGGACGTGGGCAAGGAGCCGAAACTGACGGTCGTGACCGTGACGTCCCATTGCGATTGGGCCTGGGTCCACAGCCGGGCCTGGCACGAGGGGCGCTATGCGGAGATGATTCGCCAGTACCTGTCCATCATGCGGGAGAACCCGGGCTACGTGTGGCAGGTCGAAAACGTCAACGAGCAGTTGCTGCCCTTCCTGGCCAAGGCGCGCGAGGACTGGCCGGGGCTGATCGACGAGTTCTGGAAGGGGGTCAAGGATGGTCGCATTGAAGTCGTGGTGGGCTACAGCAACCCGCGGATCAGCGAGGTCTACCCCGAGATCTTCGTGCGCAACCTGGTGCTCGGCAAGGAGTATTTCCGCCGTTGCGCCCCCGGCCTTCAACAACCGGTCTACAACGCCGTGGACGTGATGTGCGGCTCGTCGCAGGTGCCGCAGATCCTGGCCCAGGCCGACTATCGCTACTTCATGTTCCAGCGCGGCGGTTCTCCGCAGGTGACATTCTGGCGCAAAGGGCTCGATGGGACGCGGATGCTGACGTCAAGAAACCAGTCCGTGGCCTTCGATCCCTTCGCCCCGGTGGTCGACTACGGCCGCGTGGTCCAGGGGATCCAGCCCGTGCCGATCTGGCGAGTGGCCGTGGGAATGGACGACGTGCTCCCCGATGCGAACCTCCCGAAGAAGGCCGCCGCCTGGGATCCGAAGAAGAAGGTTATTTCGACCGTGGCCCGCTACTTCCAGGAATGCGAGAAATACGGCGCCCAACTCACCGAACTCGAAGGCGTGCTGGACAGCCACGGCTACTACACCGCCGCCGGACTGCACGGCAATCACAACATCTATACCCACAACAACCGGAATGAAGACCTGCTCTTGTCGCTCGAAAAGGCCCAGGTCGTGGCGGCCATGCTCGGCAAGTCGTTCTTCAACGAACCGCTTGACGGACTCTGGCAGGACGTGTTGTCCTGCACCGGTCACGCCATCGAATGGATCTGGAAGGACGACTACGAGGAGCGGATGAGCAAGGTCCGCGAGACGCGGGCCCGGGCCCAACGGGCTCTGGAAGAAACCCTCTGCGCCGCCGCGTCGAGCATCCCCTTTCGCTACGAATTGGGGACTCCGCTGGTCGTCTTCAATTGGCACGCCTGGCCGGTGACCGGGCCGGTGCAATTTGGCGTCGACCGCGCTGATTTGGGACGGCTCGCGCTCTGCGATGGAGCGGGCAAGCCCGTCCCGTCGCAAGTCGCCGATATGGAGTCGGCAGCCCCCAGCCAGATGGCGTTCATCGCCGAGAACGTGCCGGCCTGCGGCTTCAAGACGTTCTACATGCGCCGCCCCAAACCGGACGGTCAGACGCCGCCAGGCAAACGGGAAGAAGCCCAGCACGAGATCGAGAACGAGCATTACCGCGTGCGCCAGCGGCCCGACGGCCGGTTAGAGATCTTCGACAAGACTCGCGGCGCGGCCCTTGGGATGCCGGACGCCGGCGGACTCGGCGACCTGGCGATCTACGACATGCCGCCCGCCGACACCTGGGTCCATAACGGCCCGCCCGGCAAACGGCGCGACTGGCAACCGCTCCCCGGCAACTCCCGCTCGGTCGCGGGCCCGGTGTTCGCGTCGCTGCGATCGCCGGGATCGATCAAGCCACACGCCGTGGTGCGCGAAGTCCGCCTCTGGCGCGGGAGCCGGCGCATCGAATTCCACGTTGCCATCGACGCCCAGGCAGACAACGGCATCGCCTGCATTCGTTTTCCGGTCGGGCCTGGCAAGGTTGTCGCCGGGATACCGTTCGGCGTCGAGCCGCGCGAAGGTTTCGAGCGCGAGCCCTTCCGCTACGACGGCTTCATCCTGGGTTTCCCCGAAGGTTACGACGGCACGCGCTGGACCGACGTGTCGAGCCCGGCGTTGGGCTATACGTTCATCTGCCCGCCGGGGATGCACACCGGGTACGCTTTCAAGAAGAAGGACCAATCGCTGGAGTTCATCCTCCACCGGCTTCAACCGATGCCCAAGGACATCTTCCGGCAGTCGCATCCTTCGCTGCAGGGCACGGGACACCACGAGTACGAGTGCGCCCTGGTGCCGCATGCGGGAACCTGGCGCGAGGCAACCTCGTATCGTGAAGCCTTGGAGACGCACGTTCCCCTGGTGGCTTGGTCGCCGTCGCACCGGCTTGGCCGGGGCGGAGTCTGCGAGAAGGAACTGCCGGACCGGCCGCAACCCGATCCGCCGCGACGGGGGGCAATGAAACCGGCTGACGAGGCGTCGCTCGTCGAAGTCAAACCGGCCAGCGTCGTGCTTTCGTCCATGCGCCTGGTGCGGACCGATGCGACTCGTCGAGCGGCCGAGATCGAATTGCGGCTCTACGAAACCACCGGTAGCCCGGCCGGCGTGGCCATCCGG
>CAZFKF010000015.1:0-15288 GCA_964518805.1 uncultured Planctomycetaceae bacterium
CCCCGGCGTCGTCGCTGCCCCGTTCCGCCGATTCGCTCGTCTGGCGGGCCGGGCCACCGAGGACGAGCACGTCTGGGCCCTCAAGGACGTGTCCTTCGATGTCCAACCCGGCGAGGTGATTGGCATCATCGGCCGCAACGGGGCGGGCAAGAGCACGCTCCTGAAAATCCTCAGCAAGATCACCGAACCGACCTCCGGCCGCGCCGAGATCTGCGGCCGCGTGGCCAGCCTGCTCGAGGTGGGCACGGGCTTCCATCCCGAGCTCACCGGCCGCGAAAACATCTATCTTAATGGTGCAATCCTCGGCATGAGCCGCGCCGAGATCCGCCGCAAGTTCGACGAGATCGTCGAGTTTTCGGAAATCGGCCGCTACCTCGACACCCCCGTCAAACGCTACTCCAGCGGCATGTACGTCCGCCTCGCCTTCGCCGTCGCCGCCCACCTCGAGCCGGAAATCCTCATCGTCGACGAAGTGCTCGCCGTGGGCGATGCTGGCTTTCAACGGAAATGCCTCAGCAAGATGAGCGGCGTCGCGCGCAGTGGCAGGACGGTGCTCTTCGTGAGCCACAACATGAATGCCGTGGAGTCGCTCTGTTCCCGGGCAATCTACCTCGAAGACGGCCGCATCCGAAGAACAGGGGATACCGAGGGCGTGATTGCCGAGTACTTGACCCATGTCTTCGAGAACTCTGGTGAAACGAATCTCGCCACCCACAGTGGCCGCGTCAGCGGTGCGCACCCCATCTTCCGCCGGTTGGTGCTCTGCGACGAGACGGGCGAATCGCGATCGTCATTTCCGATGGGCGGCGACATTCACGTCAGGATTCATCTCGACCTTCCTTCGTCCGTCGACTCGCCATTGATCGGCGTTGGTTTCAATTCGCATACCGGACGCCACATTGCCGTCGCCGGTTCGTATCGCGTCGAGACGTCGCTGCCGCCACTTGAGGGCCCATGTGTCCTCCGCGGTTACATCCCGTCCGTCATGTTGACGCCGGGAGACTACTCGCTGGTCGTGGATCTGCGACGAGATAACCGAGTGCTTTTGGATCGCGTCGAAGACGCGGCCCGATTGATTATCCAGCCGCGCGACCTTTGGGGAACTGGCTGGCTCCCCGCAACGGAACTTCGCGCCTGGATCTGCGATTCTTCCTGGGCTGTCGAACAAGTGTCGCAGCCAACCTCCTGTTAGATGACTATGCCTTCCTTGAACCGACAGACCGCGATCGTCGTTACCACGATCTTTGAACCGACCTTCCTATCCGGATATGTCGAGAATCTTCGCGCGAACAGATGCGATCGTGCGACGCGAATGTTCATCATTCCGGACCGGAAGACGCCTCCCTCGGTTGGCGAGGCGGCGATTGCGGCACGGCACGAAGGATTCCACGTCGAGTGCCCCACGCTTGGGGAGCAGGAGACGTTTCTGCGGCGGTTGGGGGTGTCAGACGACTTTGTTCCGTACAATACCGACAATCGGCGCAACATCGGTTACCTGATGGCTCTTGAGCAGGGCTGTGAGGTGCTGATCTCGATCGACGACGACAACTACTGCCGGCCCGAGAGCGATTTCGTCGGCCAGCACCAGGTGGTCGGTGCCCAGGCGGCGGACGAACAAGTCTTGTCGTCCGATCATTGGTTCAACCTCTGCTCGTTGCTCGAGTCCGATGCGGGCACCGAGTTTTTTCCCCGCGGCTTCCCCTATTCCGCTCGCAAAACGCGGCGAACGGTCCAGTTCAAACCACTTCAGCAAAGCGACCCAATCTCCCCTCGCCCGTTGGACGGGAGAGGGGACGGGGGTGAGGGCCGTTCGACCCCAGGTTCCGCCCGCCAAATCCCCTCAACTCCTTCCCCTCCTCCGGAACCGGAAACGCCGAAAGGCAATCGTACCTCCGACCCGCGCACCCAGCCGCGAGAGCCGCCCGTAGTTGCGGTGAACGCCGGCTTATGGCTCGACGATCCCGACGTGGACGCGGTCAGCCGACTCTCGCCCGGTCCGCGCGTCCAAGGCTTTGCAGGCCGCTCCGTCGTTCTCGGCCCAGACGTCTGGTCGCCCATCAATACCCAGAACACGGCGCTCACGCGCCAGGCGGCCTTGACCTATTACTATGTGCGCATGGGCTACCCGCTCCAGGGGCTAACCATCGACCGCTATGGCGACATTCTGAGCGGCTATTTCACCGCGAAGTGCGTCAAACACTTGGGCCAGGCGATTCGCGTCGGCACCCCGGTGGCCGACCATCGCCGCACGCCGCACAACCTGTTCAAGGACCTCTACCACGAATTGGCCGGCATGGTCCTCGTCGAGGAACTCTTGCCCTGGCTGATCGAAGAGCGTCTTGAGGGCTCGACCTACCTGGAGGCCTACGCGTCGCTGGCCGACCACCTCGCCGCTGCCGCCCCACGCTTCCACGGTTTCATCTGGGACGAATGCGGCCGGGACTTCCTTGTGGAAACCTCACGGTGCATGCGCACCTGGCTCTTGGCCGTACGCCGCTGGGGCTAAATCGCCCATACCCCTTCGCAATCCCTATCCATGTCAGTCTCGCCCTCCCTCGACCCAAACGCCGGCTCCCCGTATCCTCCCAAACAGGCACCGCTGGGACCTGTCCCGTTAGGTCCTCTCCCAGCGCGTCCGCTTGTCTCCGTGATCGTGCCGAGCTACAACCAGGGGCGTTTCATCCGCGCCACGATCGATTCGATTCTCTCGCAAGACTACGGGCCCATTGAAATCCTGGTGATCGACGGAGGATCGAAGGACGAAACCGTCGACGTGCTCAAGTCGTACGGCGACCGGCCCGAACTGAACTGGGTTTCCGAACCAGACCGCGGCGTCGTCCACGCCGTCAACAAGGGCTTCGCCAAGGCCAACGGCGATATCCTGGCCATCCAGAGTTCTGATGACTGCTATTTACCGGGTGCGATATCGCGTGCGGTGATCGAGATTCGGGCGCGATCGGACGTGGGCCTCGTGTACGGTGACACGACCAAAGTCGATGCGGATGGACGCGAGTTGAGCACCTACCGTGGCGGGCCGTTCAGTATCGAGGGCTTTCTCCTTCTTCGTACTTCCATTCCACAGCCCTCCGCCTTCTTTCGCCGCGAACTGCTAGAAGAACTGGGAGGCTGGGACGAACGGGTCCCGTATACGCCGGACACAGACCTCTGGTTACGAATCGCCTTCCACACGACGGTCGTCAAGATCGACAATTCCCTCTCTTTGCGACGGATGCATGACGAACAGCGGGACAACCAAGTTGCGTGCATTGTGCGCGACTATTGCCAAATGATTGATCTGTCTGAGGATGTCAGGAGGTCATCCGCGCGAATGCGCCGGGCAGCCCAGGCCGCGAAATACTTGATTCGCGTACGGTATAACCCAAGTCGATCCTATTGGTGTGCGGCGTGGAATACCTTGCGTGCAGGCATGGTCTTTCCGGAGTGCCGCAACCTCCGGGGAGTCCTCATGAATCTGACCTACTTTCCCGCGCGAACCGCTCTGGCGCCATGGAAGCGCTGGTGCATGGCTCACTTGGTATCCAGCACTCGGGCCAAATTCGTCCGACGGCAACAATCGTGAGAAACGACGTGACAACGGGACGAGAAGTTAGATACTTCCGAAAAAGCGTCGTGGCTATGCGTCGCCTAATGGGAGTGTGCTTATTTGACGTGCCTCGCTACCTGAAAGGTCTTTGTCCGCGCGGCCGCACCCTTGGTGACCGGGGATGGCTCCATATCTGCAATCGCGACGAGGTCCTAGAGAAGAACCCAAGCGGGCCAGGCGTACTATGCCGTTGGCAATGGACCAGCGACCTACACGCTTGCCACGTCCTCCCGTGGCTGGGGCGTTATATCTACCAACAGGCCTTGCGCGACTGGCCGGTACATTTGAATCAGGTATTTCGGACGTCGTCGCGTCCTGAAGTCAGCTTCGTTATTCCCCATCGGGGTGCCGACCGGCTACCACTGCTCCTTGCGACGATTCGGTCGATTGCGGCCCAAGAGGACGCCGCAGTTGAGTGTATTGTGGTGGAACAATCCAACAAACGCTCGGTGACGACGTTGCCCGACGGCACAAGGTACCTCCATCTGCCGCATCCGGATGACCCGCACAGTTGGCGAAAGTCGTGGGCCTATAACGTCGGGGCAAACGAAGCCCGCTCGCCGCTGATCGTATGCCACGACGCGGACATACTGGTTCCGGCAAAGTACGCGAGCGAGATTCTTAGCGCTTTCAAGGAGTCATCGCTTCAGGCTGCCTTCATGCAGCGTTTTCTTTTTTGCTTCACCCAACAACAAACGGACGAGTTCTTGGAAACAGCCCAAGTCCCGATATCGATCGCCCCGGAACGGGTTCGGCAGAACTGGAAGGGGGGCACGCTTGCCATTCGCCGCGACGCGTTCTTCGAAATCGGCGGCTTCGACGAGACGTTCGTCGACTGGACTGGCGAAGATCTGGAGTTCTACGACCGGTGCGGCGCCATCTCCTGTAGCCGGTACGGATACGTCCCTTTCATCCATTTGTGGCATCCGCCGCAGCCGAGCAAGTCAGGGAACAAGCGCGAGGCAAACCTCGCACACACACGGCGAGTGATGGCCGTGCCTCGGGAGGATCGAAGCAAGAGACTAATGGAGATGCGACGTTTGCCGCAAGTCCATTGCACGGAGGTGCCGGGATGAGCAGCGACTATGCGCAACGACGGCCCGTTCGGCTGGCGATCGTTGGCTGTGGGGCGATTGCGGTGGAAATGCACATTCCCGCGGCTCGGGCGGTACCAGATGTGGAGTTGGCGGCACTTGTAGACACGGATCGTGAGCGCGCGAGGAACGTGGCCGGGCAATTCCACGTCCCTCGCCATGCACAGACTGTCGAAGAGATTGCTGCAGATGTAGATGCAGTTGTGGTGGCGACTCCGCCCCATGTCCGTCCGGCGTTGGCGATTCGGGCTTTTGAGCACGGTCTCCATGTGCTATGCGAGAAGCCTTTGGCGAACTCCGTGGAGGAGTGCGAGAGCATCGTCCGCGCCTCCAAGTCCGCCCAGCGTGTCCTTGCCGTGGCGCATATGTGTCGGTTCTATCCAGTGCGGCAGAAGGCGATGGCTTTAATCACTGAGCACGGGCTCGGGCGCATTCGCACTATCACTGCAAGCGAGGGTAAACCGTATAGCTGGGAAAGCGTTACCGGCTACACGGTCCGTCGAGAATTAGTTCCAGGCGGCGTGATGATCAACGCCGGGGTGCATACCCTGGATTGCATTTTATGGTGGCTTGGCAATCCCACGGGCGTCGAGTATGAGGACGATTCGATTGGTGGACTGGAGAGCAATGTCCGGTTGAGGATGACGTTTGAGAATTGCGTCACGGCGGATTTCAGACAGAGCCGCACATGTCGACTCCCGTACGAAATCCGGATTTCAGCAGAGTACGGCGAATTGCTCTTCTCGACGAATAGTGTGTCAGAGTATTCTCTCGTGAGAAACGGGCACGTCGAAACATGTCGTTGCGCTGATAGCACGTTCACGCACCGTGACTGCGAAGCATCCCAGTTGAAGGATTTTGCCGAAAGCGTGCGCAGCGGGCGGCCACCGAAGGTCTCCGGAGAGGAAGCGACGCGAGTAGTCTCGCTCATAGAGCAATGTTATACCCGGAAGCAAGCCACGCCGTCGCCCGAAGTCTGTCCGCAGCCCGGCCTCACGTTTGGAGATTCGGTAGAGAAAGCTAGCGGAATGGTGCCGCGTTTTGAAGCAGTCAGCTCGTTCTACCGGAATAAGACGGTATTGGTTACCGGCGGTACTGGTTTTGTGGGTGGTCGTTTGGCCGAGCGCCTGTCACTCGAGCAGGGAGCACGCGTTCGGGTGCTCACTCGCAATTGGTCGAAAGCTGTGTGGGCGGCGCGGTACGCCGTGGAAATCGTCCGCGCCGATCTGACGGCTCCGGAAACGCTCCGTGAAGCTGTGAACGGGGTAGACGTGATCTTTCATTGCGCCAGCGGCCCCGCGACGCGAGGGGGGTACCGCGCCACTAATGTGGAAGGCACAAGGCATCTTGTGGATGTTGCCCTCGAGGAACGCGTCAGCCGATTTGTCTACGTCAGTTCGACAGCCGTCCATGGAACTGGCTGGCCCAATGTCCTGGACGAATCGGCCGAGTATAGATATACCGGCCGGGACTACAGCGATTCCAAGATCGACGCCGAAGAGCTTCTCTTTCGATGCCGGAAAGAGAAGCGTCTGCCGATTGCTATCGTGCGACCGACATATGTGTGGGGGGCAAGGTCGCAGTTGTTCACAGTCAATCCGCTGCGTGCGATGAGCAACGGCTCCTTCAGCCTAGTCGATGCCGGGCTCGGTTCGTGCCATGCGGTGTACGTGGACAATCTCGTCGATGCGATTCTCTTGGCTGGTGCGCGCAACGAGGCTGTCGGGGAAGCATTCATCATCACCGATGGTGAAGAGGACATTACTTGGCAGGAGTTCTATGGACACTACATGCGGCTGTTGAGGATCTGTGCAGTTCCCTCCGTCAATTCAACTTCGCCAACGATTAGGATGGGAGTTCGTCTCAACGGGTTTCTCAGCCGAGCTCTCGAGAAACTCAGCCCGAACCCCGCGCCATTGTGGCGGCGGGCGTTGCGGCGAGGATGCTACACGGTTAAGCAAACGCTTTCGCGTCGCGGCGTGCCACAAACCGTGTGGGACTTGAACAAGTATGCCTGGCGAGGCAGAATCGACATCTCCAAGGCACGACGCCGTCTGGGCTACAATCCGCGGTTTTCTCTTGTGTCTGGAATGGCAGCGACAGAGCGCTGGGTTCGTGACCAATTGGGTCCTGAATTAGGAATCGAGAATCCGACTAACGAATGCGACGCACTCGATCGTGCCGCATACAGGACAATCGGAACTCGCACTGAGCCGACGCGGTTTGCTGTGCCCCTTAGAACCTCCCGCGCCGACCCTGGTCAAAAGGCATGATCTCGCTCACTTTCGACGACGCCCTCGCACAGCACTTGGATGACGCCGCACCGCTGCTCGAACGGCACGGACTCTGCGGGACTTTCTACACGCATTTGGCGGCGCCAGCATTTGGTCGACGGTTGGATGAATGGCGCGACGTTGCAGGGCGGGGGCACGAGTTGGGAAACCACACCATCTTCCATCCGGCCGACCAGCGCAAGGCGTGGGTACGAGAGGGGAACGCGCTCGATCGCTACGCGCTCGACCGAATGCGTCTGGAACTCGAAACAGCCAATCAGTTGCTCGCCGGGCTCGACGGCCGGGCACAACGTACGTTCGCTTATCCGTGTTCGAATCCCATCCTCGGACACCGCGGCGCCGTGAAGTCGTTGCTCGTCCGGCTAGGTATGGAGTTCACGCGTCTCCCGGGTCTTGCGGACCGGTTGCATGTCGATCTTGGTTCTACCCAGTGCAGCTATGAACCGTTGCTGCGAGACATCTTTCCTGCCGCACGAGGCGGCGGGATGACGCGAGAATCCATCATACCACCGGTTCAACACTGGAATCGATTCAACCTGCCCAGCGTGGCGATCGACGGCTGGCCCCGGCAGGAACTGATCGAGTACGTCGAACGAGGCTTGACGCAGCCAACCTGGGTCATCCTGCAATTTCATGGAATCGGCGGTGGACACCACCTGGACTGCGATAAGAATGTGTTCCGCGATTTCGTAGCCTGGTTGGGAGAGTATCACGCGGACCGCGTCCACACCGTTGTCAACGCAGCAAGAACGCTCTGGAAAGACACATGCCAACCCGATTTGCCCCAACCGACCAATGCCTGAGACCGTTCCTTCCCTCGTATCGACCATCATCCCAGTCTACAATCGTCCGCAAATGCTGCGCGAGGCCGTGACGAGTGTATTGACGCAGACCTATCGCCCTATCGAAGTGATCGTCGTGGATGACGGTTCGACCGACGAGACGCCCCGTGTGGCAGAAGCGTTGTGCGAACAACATCCTTCCGAGATCATATTCCTCCGCAAGGAGAATTCAGGCCCCGGGCCAACCCGGGAACTTGGGCGACAGCACGCCCGAGGCGAGTTCATCCAGTATCTCGACAGCGACGACCTGCTGCGGCCGCGGAAGTTCGAGATTCAGGTTTCCGCCCTTCGACGACATCCTGAATGCGGCGCTGCGTACGGCTATATTTGTATTCATCCTGTGGACAGCCCCCCCCGAGACCATCCTTTCAAAGGGTCGGGAGAGACGCGTGAAAGCTTGTTCCCGTGGATTCTGGCCGATCGTTGGTGGAACACCGATGCCCCTTTGTTCCGCCGTTCCGTTTCCGACGCCGTCGGCCCGTGGAGCGATCTTCGCTGGTCTCAGGACTGGGAATATGACGGCCGAGTAGGTGCGATTGGGACGCGGTTGGTCCACTGCAAGGACTGGGTCTGCGACCAACGCCAACATGTCGGACTACGGCAGACGACACCTGCCGACTGGCTGACTCCGGAGCGACTCCGGGCGAGGAAACGCTTCCTCGAATTGATGCTCGGCCACGCGGAACGTGCGGGCGTATCTCCGGAGACGCCGGAGCGAAAGCACTTCACGCGTTGGGTCTTCGCCACTGCCCGGCAATGTGCGGCGGCCGGCTTGCGTGCTGAAGCTCTTCAGTGTATGGATCTTGCCGAACGTAGTGCCGGAGATTGTCGCGAAGCTCGTCGTGGTTTCACGCTTTTCAATACGCTCTCTCGGGCCATGGGAATGCGCGGAGCGGGTCGGCTCTTGCTGAGTGTTGCACGGCTGAAGAAGCCAGGAGCGATGACCCTTGAACAGTCGTTCGTGAAGGACCTGCAATGAGTATTCCGCGCGTCTCTGTCGTGATGAGCGTCTACAACGGCGAGCGTTACCTGCGCCAGTCGGTGGAGAGCGTTCTTGGGCAGTCGTTTGGCGATTTCGAGTTTGTCATCGTCAACGACGGGTCAAAGGACAACTCGCGGGCGATACTGGCGGAATACGAGCGACAGGACCCGAGGGTCCGGATGCTCGACCAGGAGAACCAAGGGCTCACCAAGGCGCTCATCCGTGGGTGCTCAGAAGCGAGGGGCGAGTTCATCGCCCGCCAGGATGCCGACGATTGGTCTCATCCGGAGCGGGTCAGTCGCTGTATTGGCGTCTTGGACGCATCGCCGGACATCGTGATGGCAAGCTCGTGGGTCGAATACGTTGACCCAGTGGGCGATACCGTGGAGACCATCCGGCGGCCTGCGGCCGCCAAGGAGGCCACGCACGGGCTCTTGTTCGAGCGGACGGGGCCGCCTGCGCACGGAAGCGTTATCTTCCGGCGGTCGACGTATGAGGCAACTGGCGGATATCGCGCGTGTTTCTATTATGCGCAAGATTCGGACCTCTGGCTGCGCATGGCAGCGATCGGGCAAATCGCCTACGTGCAGGCGTACCTGTATCGCTGCCTTCTTGCTCCGGAGACGATTTCCGGTGTCTACGGTGGCGTTCAGTGGGAATTCGGAGAACTCGGCCAGCGCTGCCATGCGGCCCGGCTGCGGGGGGAGAGCGAAGACGCGATTCTCGCGCAGGCCGAATTGCTACGGGCCAGAGTGCTGCGAGGAGAGTTCCGCGCCTCGCATTCGCGACGCCGACGCGCGTCCGCCAACTACCGCATCGGAACCAGCCTCAGCCGCCGTGGAAACCGACGCGCCAAAGCGTATTTTTGGCAAGCGGTTCGTCTATATCCGTTCCACTGGCGCAGTTGGTGCCGTTTGACGTACGAGATCTTGTCGAGGATTCCCGTCCGTAAGGCCATTCTGTCCGATTGACCGATGTCCTTCTGCCAAGCGTGTCCAGTGCATTCATCCGCGCCAGCTTCAGAGCCGTTATCGCATTTTCAGTTCCTCGACGCTTTGCGCGGGATAGCCATTCTCGCGGTAATGCTGTTGCACTTTTGCGAGCGGGGAACCGCGGCGGGCAATCCCTACGGACATCGCTGGATTTGGCCGATTGTGTCGCACGGATATCTCGGCGTGCAGTTGTTCTTCGTAGTCAGCGGCTACTGCATCACCATGGCAGCCTATCGCAGCGCATCTCGACCCGCTCCCGCTCTACATTTTCTCTACCGCCGCGCACGGCGCATCTTTCCGCCGTATTGGGCGAGCATTGCTTTGACGGTCCTGTTATCTGCCGGAACGATCTTCTTTGCCAGACGCACCTGGGATAGCGTCTTCCCGCTCCGGCCGCTGGATTGGCTGCTGAATCTGATTCTGCTTCAGGAGCCGTTTGGCGCTCCGGATGTACAGCTCGTCTACTGGTCTCTCTCCATCGAAATACAGTTCTACCTGATTATTGCACTTTGCGCATCTCGCATAAAGTACGCCGAGGTTGCCCTTGTGGCCGTGTCCCTCGTATGTCTTGTGGTGAAGGGAGCTTCGTCGATTCCGACGACAGGAACCGTTCTTAGATATTGGCACGAGTTTGCTTGCGGCATTGCTGCGTTCTATTGGACGACACAGTCACACCGCTTCCGCCTGACCCCGTGGTTGCTTATGGGATGCGTTGCGCTGGCAGCGGCAACCGCCTGCTGGCCCCATTCCGGTGTGGTGCAGGCCGACGGACGATTTCACGAAGGGATTCGATTTCTAGTCTGCCTGGGTATCGGATCCTTGTTGGTGTTGTTCTACCCGCACGATTCCGCGATGCTCCGATTTCGCACGGTTCGGACGCTTGCTCGAGTGGGAACGATCTCGTACAGCCTGTATCTCACGCACGTGCTGATCGGGACGCGCGTATTCAACTTGGGGGCACGTGTCACCGGTTTGGACGAGGTGTGGTGGCTTGTGTATGCCGCCCTTTCCTTTGCCTCGGCGATGCTCATCGGGAGCGTCTTCTTTCGCTATTGCGAAGAGCCGTGGTTAGGATCGCCCTTACGTCGCCCGACAAAAGAGCTGTCAACAGTCCAATTCCAGTCTCAGTCATAAGCGACATCGACCTGACAAGACTCTCGTGCCACACACCAACAAGATAATGGCGCTCGAAGCCGTACGGGGTATTGCGGCGTTGGCAGTCGTTCTCGGCCACTTGTCCTTCGTGCTGTGTCCTGGCTTATGGGGAACCGCTCACGATACGTTCTTGGAGTGCCTCCTCGCGTCCCCACCGTTGGCGGTCCTGTACAATGGCAGTTTCGCGGTAAGAATCTTCTTCGTCCTAAGTGGAGTTGTCCTCAGCCATGCGTTCTTTCGTGAGCGCGATTCGGCCCGATTGGGATCAGCGTTGCTCAGGCGCTATCCACGTCTTGCCATCCCAGCAGCGACTGCAGTCCTTCTTTCCTATTCGTTACTGTCAGCAGGAGTCCTTTACAATCATGTGGTAGCCGATCTATTGAATCGTCCGGCCGATGATTGGTTTCGCGGGATGTATGGATTTGCTCCAAGTCTTCGCCTGGCTTTGAACGAAGGGGTATACTCGGCTTTCGTGTCCGGCGAGAGCCGATATGTCCCGGTACTTTGGACCATGTCAGTCGAGTTTCAGGGATCGCTTCTGGTATACAGCTTTCTGGCCTTCTTTGGTTCGTGGAGGAAGCGTTGGACCGTGTACCTTGGCGGTGTAACGTGTTTGGTACTTGCTCGTTTGCCCTACCTAGTTGACTTCGTGATCGGCATCGCCCTTGCCGATTTCCAGGTGATGACACAACGGAGGTGGTTGGAGCTGCGTCTTGGAAACATCACTGCAATCGCGCTCATAGCACTCGGCTTGTTTCTTGGCAGCCTCAGAGTATCCTGGATCGAAGAAGCAGGCCTGTCACGCGGGACGGGCTACGTCGCAAGCATTGGGGCAGCGCTAATTGTCGGATCGGTCCTGTTGACGCCCCGAGTCCGACACGTTTTGGACGCAAGATTCGCAACTTGGTTGGGGAAGATATCCTTTTCTTTGTACCTGATTCACATCCCGATCATGTCTTCGCTCGGAGCGTGGGTGTTTGTTGTGGCATATGGACAGCTAAGGCTCGGCATGGCGACGGCATCAATTCTGTCTGCGGCAGTATCAATATCGGCCAGCTGCGCGTGTGCACAATTGATGTCCCAAACCGTTGAACACTGGTCCATCGTTTTCCCTCGGCGATTACTTGAAACGGGCATCGAGAGAGGCGGACAGGCTCGCAGCGTCGGGGGGGAGAGTTGTGCGCTGGCACGTGAGGCGAACAGGAAGACCGATCGCCAAAGCCTCGAAGAACCATCCGCGTCTTCCGTTACATGATGGGTTGCTTGGTTGCCCCAACCCCCAATCTGACCGGATCACCAGTAGTTCTTCTTGTCACTGACGACTCCAAACGTGCGAATCCTTGTAGGCGCTGACGTTCCGCCTAATCCTGATGCCGGTGCCTCTGGTACGGTCTGTCAGATGAATGCGGCCTTACGAAGGCTTGGGCATCACGTCGAAGAGTTTTGGGAACCAGACATGGGGCGCAAGATCAGGCACGGCAATCTGCACTACCTTCTGGAACTCCCCAGAAACTACCGCGACGCTGTTCGTCGATACGCTCGCAAGGCGGTGTACGATGTGATCGAACTCAACCAACCCCACGCGTACTTGGCTGCAATCGACAACCAACGCTGCGCGCGGCCTGCAATCTTCATAAATCGAAGTCACGGCCACGAAGTGAGGGCAGACGAAGCAGTTGACCATTGGCGGCGCACTCTTCAGTGCCCGCCCCAGCGTTTCCTTCACAGAAGCGCATCTAGGGGCATTCGTTGGCTTCTCACACGACATTGGACTAAGATCGCGCGCTTTGCGGACGGATTTGTCGTTTCATCTACTGAGGACCGTGACTTCCTTCGTAATCGTTACCGTGTCGCAGAGGAGCGAATCGGAGTAATCACACAGGGCGTCCCGAACAGTTTCTTGACGATGCCCGCAAGAGCGTTCGATTCCGGGCGTCTGACCAAGGCTCTCTACGTGGGGCAGTACGCCTTCATCAAAGCTCCGATCATACTTGCCCAGACGTTGGCGATGGTGCTTTCAGCTTGCCCCGCGGTGACAATGACGTGGGTCTGTAGCCGTGCGCATCACGAGAAAGTGCGAGGGCTCTTGCCCGAGAATCTGCTCAGTCGCGTGCGACTATGCGATTGGATTGCGCAGGAGAAGTTGATTCAGGTTTACGACGAACACGGGCTGTTCCTCTTTCCATCGTTCTTTGAGGGTTTTGGCAAGACTCCGCTTGAGGCAATGGCCCGGGGGCTGTGCGTGATTAGCAGTGATACCGGAGGGATGCGAGATTATATCAAGAGCGGCGAGAACGGGTTGTTGGTGCCGGTCGGCAGACCGGACGTCATGGCGGAACGAGCGGCTGGGTTGCTAGGTAACTTGACTCGGTGCCAAGCGATGTCGTCCGCAGCGAGAGAAACGGCATGCCAGCATACGTGGGACCGTTGTGCCCGAGACGCAACGGAATTCTACCGACATCTCATCGAACGAAAGTCACATGGCTGGGGCTGAGACGGATATCCGACCCACGTCAGCCTCCCCTTGTGTCGTATCCGCAGGTGGCCGACGGGAGGTGAGAGATTCTATGGCCGACGGCCGAGGGAGAAGCAATTAGTGTCCAGCGCAGTACGCATGTTTGACGCTTCGGATGTGACGGTTGCGATCCCCACCTACGGGCGCGAGCAAATCCTGTTGGACACCATTCAGGCTCTTCTCGATCAGCAAAAGCCGCCCGGAGACGTTCTGGTTGTCGATCAGACACCGGAGCACGAACTGGACACGGTGGCAAGACTTGCGGTATGGGAAGATGCGGGACGGATTCGCACAATCCGGCGAGACATTGCTTCGCAACCGGGGGCAATGAACTGCGCCCTCGTTGCAGCAAAGACCCCGTTGGTGTTGTTCGTCGACGACGACATCGTTCCGCGGCCAGACCTTGTTGAGCGGCATGCGAAGGCGCATCGTACGGATGACGTATGGGCTGTCGTGGGCCAGATTCTTCAGCCTGGAGAGGATCCCGTCGATTGTGTGCCGGATCCGGTAAATGGGCATTTTCGCAACCATCTCGACTTTCGTTTCAGTTGCGCGCGCGAATGCTGGGTTCGGAACTGCATGTCAGGCAACCTTTCCGTCCGGCGGGAAGAAGCCCTGGAGATTGGCGGATTCGACGAGAACTTCTGCCTGACCGTCGCCTACCGATTCGACAGCGAGTTTGGACGACGTATATGGAAACGTGGCGGAAAGGTGCGATTTGACCCTTCGGCGAGTCTGCGACACTTACGGGCCAGCCGAGGCGGTACGCGGACCGGTCCCGACCACCTGCGGTCGCATCGGCCGGATCACTCGATCGGGGACTACTATTTCGCTTTGCTGCACGGGGTGAATCGCGAATCGCTCGGCTACATCGCGAGCCGTCTCTTTCGTTCCGTGGCTACCCGGTTCCACCTGCGGCACCCGTGGTGGATTGCGCCAAAGCTCCTTGGGGAGTGCCGCGGTCTAGTTGGGGCGGTCCGATTAGCGGCGGGAGGGCAGAAGCTGCTTGCGTCTTGTGTTCGAGGGGAGGAGGCGAAAGACAGTAAGTAGGAGTCAGGCAGCGGAGCTGCGACGACGATCACAATCCATGTCCACGTATTGGAATCAGCCCTGAGTTCCCTCCCGTGTAAGACGCGATGCCTGCTCCATACAAGCTCGGAATCGTGACCACGCACCCGATCCAGTATCAGGTGCCATGGTTCCAGCGGCTCGCTCGAATGGCGGAAATCGACCTGACGGTCTTTTTCTGCCATATGCCCGATGAGGTGCAGCAAGGAGACGGGTTCGGTGTCGCGTTCGCATGGGACTTACCGCTACTGGAGGGCTATCGTTACCAAGTACTCGAGAACGTTGCGAAGCAGCCGTCTATCAGCCGTTTCGACGGCTGCGACACGCCGTCGATCAAGACTCATGTGCGAGACGGCGGCTTCGACGCCATCCTAGTGAACGGTTGGGTGGTGAAGAGTTGTCTCCAGACGCTTCGTGCCTGCCGGCGGCACGGTGTGCCGTGTCTCGTTCGGGGTGAAGCCAATGCCATCCGGCACCGGCCATGGTGGAAACGGGCTGTCCACCGGTGGTTGGTTCGTCAATATGCGGCTTGCCTGTACATTGGAAAAAGCAATCGCCAGTTCTACCGCGAGCGAGGCGTTCCCGAGGATCGGCTTTTCCCTGCCCGCTACTTCGTCGATAACAAACGGTTCGCCACTCAGTCCGCAGCCGTAGGGCGCACGGTCGCCCGGCGGCGATGGGGAATTCCGGAGGACCGAGTGGTCTTCCTATACAGTGGGAAGTTCATCCAGAAGAAACACCC
>CAZFKF010000016.1:0-15269 GCA_964518805.1 uncultured Planctomycetaceae bacterium
CTTGCTCATTTCCAGCCCCGGCCAGGGCCAACAGCAGCAGGCAGCAGGTAGTCATCGACTGGTCTCCATCGGAATGCAGCGGGGCGCCGCGCCATCCGCCGGCTCGCAAGGCCGCATTGTACCGCGGCCCCTCCCGCCACGCCACTCGCCACGCGAAGAAGTAGGTTATGCTTCAGCATATCCGAACCGAGGCATCCCGGGCCGAGCGCCTTGAACCGCGTTGCATTCGATGACACCGTCGGCGGGCTTCGCTCCGAACGCGCTGCGCCATGGCGAGAACGAGACGGAAGGTCGCGCATCAGCGCGGTGAGGCGGGGGCGATATGCTGAAGCATAACCTGCGGCCTGCGATTTGCCGGCCGGGCGGCGGATTCAATAGTCGTTCGGCAGACGTTTGAGCTGTTCGAGCGTGAAGACCGGGCCTTCTTTGCAGACGTAAACCGGGCCGCAGTTGCAGCGGCCGCACTTGCCCACGCCGCACTTCATGCGGTTTTCGAGGCTCGTGTACACGTCGCGGTCGGCCATTCCCATCTCGGCCAAAACGGGCAGGGTGAACTTGATCATCACCGGCGGGCCGACCACCAAGGCCACGGCGTTGTCGGCCCCGATGGCGGCCTGCTCGACCACCGAGGGGACGAAGCCGACCTGGCCGTCCCAGTCGGACGTCTCGCCGCCCGGATCGACCGTCGAGATCACGCGGACCCGGTCGTAATCGGCCCAGCGCGACAACTCGTTGCGGAACACCAGGTCGCCGACGGTCCGGGCGCCGTAGACGATCGTGATGTCGCCGTAGCGATCGCGGTTTTCCAGGGCGTACCAGATCGCGCAGCGGATCGGCGGCATGGCGATCCCGCCGCCGATGAAGATCAGGTTCTTGCCTTCCCATTTCTCCATGGGATAGGCGTTGCCATAAGGGCCGCGAAAGCCGATTGTGTCGCCCTCGTCGATCTGCCACAGGGCGTCGGTGACCTTTCCCGTGCGGCGGAAGCAGAACTCGAGGAAGTCGTGCCAGTTCGAGCTGGAGCAGATGTTGAACGTCGACTCCCCCGCGCCGAACGCCGAGAAGATGCCGAACTGACCGACGCGGAACCCGAAATCCCGGGCCCGTGCGTCGTCGCGGAAACGAATGCGCACGCTCTTGACGTCGGCCGTCTGCTGCCGGACTTGGATCACTTCCATCAGGTCGGGCTGGTAGATGTTGTGGATCATGGCAGTTCGTGGTTGTAGGGCGGGTTTTCGGCCCGTCCACGGGGGTGTGACATGCCGTCACGCGGCCCAAGCCGCGGGTCGGCATGCAAGGCCATTCAGCATGCCGGCGCTTCGCAACGGCATGCCACACGTTTCGATTCAGGACGGACCGGAAACCCGTCCTATGGTCTCGGAGTTGGCGGTCTCTTGGATCATCTCCAGCACAGGCCGCACACCCAACGCCACGGGACAGGCCCGCGTGCAGTTGCCGCAGCCCGTGCAGAGCACTTCGCCGAACTTGTCCGGATACATGCGGAACTTGTGGTAGACCCGCTGCCGTTGCCGTTGCCCTTGGATATTGCGCGGGTTGTGTCCGGAGGCGTGCAGGGTGAACATCGAGAATTGGCAGGCATCCCAGTTTCTCGCCCGGTGTCCGCCCCGGGCATCGCCCTCGTCCACGATGTCGAAGCAGTGGCACGTGGGACAGGTGTACGCGCAGGCCCCGCAGCCCAGACAACGCAGCGACGTAGTCGGCCATCGAGGGTCGTCGAACGCCTGGGACAGGAACCGCCGGATCGATTCCACGTCGAACTGCTTCTTGGGCCCGGGACCAATCACCCCTTTCTCGGTCGAGGACTCGGTTTGGCCGCCGAACAGCGTAACGCCCTTGCCAGAAAGGGTTGCGACCTCGTAGCGCCCGTTGCGCAGGTCGATGAGCATCGCGTCGGCCCCGCGCCGGCTGTCCGGCCCCAGCCCGACCGAGGTGCAAAAGCAATGCTCGTCGTGGTCCTGGCAGGCCAGCGAGACAACCGTGGTCAGTCGTCGCCAGTGGTTGTAGAAGCCGTCGGCATAATCCCAATTGAACACCGGGTCGAGGATCTCCAGGGCCGCCGCGTCACACGGCCGTGCCCCGAGGACGATTTGCTGGGTCTCGGGCAAGGCCGCGTCGGTCAGTTCGATTTGATGGCCGGCGAACCGGTAGCCGTAGAGCTTCTCGTGCCGTGGGAAGACCGCCTCTTTGATCGAATTCGCGGGGCGGACCGTGGCGTCCAGATGGACCTGCGAGGCACGCTCGATCGGCTGATAGAGCACCACCCCGGGCTTGACTTCGACGGGCGCGAAGACCCGCTGGCCCTGGCCGAGCCACACGTCGACGAGTTCCAGGAGCGATCGTTGCGTAATGGCCTCGGTCATCGGATGAAATCCTCGCGGTCCTGGATGGAATAGGCGCCCACGATCGGTTCGGCGTCGGGATCCATGCCCGGCCGGTACCCGAAATGCTCCTCGGCGGCCCGGGCCAGGGAGAGATTCAGCAGCCCCAGGTCAATTCCCGCGGGACAGGCGGCGGTGCACTGGTCGCAACCCACGCAGCGGCCCGCCAGGTGGAACGCCCGGGTGATCTGCCAGGCGAAGTTGCCCTTGAGCGTGGCCGAGGTGTCGATCACCGTGGGCCGGTTCTTGTCGACGATGCACCGCTCGCAATAGCAAATCGGGCACACCTGCCGGCAGGCATAGCACTTCACGCACCGCGACAATTCGCGCATCCAATACGCAATACGCTCCGCTGGCGGTTTTGCCCGCAGGGCGTCCAGCGCCGCATCGCGGGAAGATCGTCGCTGGGCGTTGCCCTCTTCCCGCTGCGTCTCCAGTGAAGCCGCCTGTCCGATCACGATGTCGACAGACCGCGGCACGGCCACGTCGCACGCTTCGCACTTGGGCTGGTTCTGCCCGGCGCACGCCATGCCGATGGCCACGATGCCCGACCGCTCGATCTGCGATTCCTTTTCCAGGACGACAAGTGCCCGGGCGTCGCACCCTTTGACCACGATCGCCGGCTTGCCCAGCGCGCGGATCTCCTTGCGGAGCAGGTATTTTGCCAGGTTGGCGGTGCAACGGTCATTCCAGACCAAGCGATCGGTTTCCTCGGGCTTCGTGATGAAGACCGGGTGGACCGCCCCGCCTGCGGCCGACTGGCCGTAGCCGATCACCACGCGGACGTCGCCCTCTTCGAGCAGCCGGCGGCAGGTCTGACGCAATTCGGTTTGCATGGCGACGCCCTAGGACTTGCTGATCTCGCGGTAGGCCACGTAGGGGCCCAGTTGCCGCGTCTTTTCGGTGATCTCGGTAATGACCTGTTGCCACTTGCGTCCTTCGGCCGCGGAGATCCAGGTGAAGTGGATACGGTCGAGCTCGATGCCCAGCGTGTCGAGCAACTCGCGGAAGAGCGTCCAACGGCGACGGGCGTGGTAGTTGCCGGCCGTGTAGTGGCAGTCGCCGGGATGGCAGCCCGACACGAGCACGGCGTCGGCCCCCTTCTCGAAGGCCTTGACGATCAGATTGAAATCGATCCGCCCGGTGCACGGCAGCCGGATGATCCGCACGTTGGCCGGATACTCCAGGCGGTTCGTGCCTGCCAGGTCGGCCCCCAGGTACGTACACCAGTTGCACACGTAGGCCACGATCTTGGGCCGGAAAGGCTCCGTCTCCTCCACCTTTGGGAGAGAAGAGATTCGTAGCTCAACCGCCGAAGGCGCAATCCTGCCGTCTGCCCTCGGCGCACTGCCCTCCGCGCTCTGCGTACTGTCCTCTGCATACTGCCTACTGCCTGCTTCACTCATACCAGACTCGCCACCATGGCGTAGATCTGTTGTTCCGAGAAGCCCTCCAGGTCGGCGCTCTTCGAGGGACAGACCGCCACGCACGTCCCGCAGCCCATGCACAGGCCGGGATTGACGCGGGCGGTGCGCTTGATGAGTTCTCCCTTGCGGTCGCGGATTTCGGCCTTCTCGATCGCGCCGTAGGGGCAGGTCCGCACGCAGGCGAAGCACGCCGCGCAGGTGGCTTCCTGGATGTGGGCGATCTCCGGCTCGCGGGTGAGTTGCTCTCGGCTGAACATGCCGAGCACCTTGCCCGCCACCGCCGAAGCCTGTGCCACGCTCTCGGGAATGTCTTTGGGTCCCTGGCAAGCCCCGCACACGAACACGCCGGCCGCGTTGGTCTCCACCGGCCGCAGCTTGGGATGCGATTCGGAGAGGAACCCGAATTCGTCGTAGCCCACGTTCAGTTTCTGGGCCAGGTCGCGCACGCCGTCGGACGGGCACATGGCCGCGGCCAGCACCACCAGGTCGGCTTCGACGGCCAGCGGTTCGCCGGCCAGGGTGTCGACGCCGCGCACGATCAGCTTGCCGTTCTCCTCGGTGATTTTTGACACGCGCCCGCGATGATACTGGGCCCCGTCCTGCTCGATCGCCCGGCGCACGAACTCGTCGTAGTTCTTGCCGCCGGCGCGGATGTCCATGTAGAACACGTGGGCCTGCCCGTCGTGGACCTTGTGCCTGTAGAGCATCGTGTGCTTGGCCACGTACATGCAGCAGATCTTCGAGCAGTAGGAGATGCCCTTGGCGTTGTCGCGCGAGCCGACGCAACTGATGAAGACGACGTTCTTCGGTTCGCGGCCGTCGGAGGGACGGCGGATTTCGCCGCCGGTCGGGCCGGAGGCCGAAACGATCCGCTCGAACTGGAGGGAATCGATCACGTCCCGGTAGCGCCCGTAGCCATACTCGCCGTAGCCCGCAATCTTCGCCTCGGTCTCCCGCTTGCCGATGTCGTAGAGCTTGTAGCCGGTGGCCACCACGACCGCGCCCACGTCTTCGGTGATCACCTCGTCGTGGTCGTCGAAGAGGATTGCCCCCGCCTGGCACTTCTTGGCGCACAGCCCGCACTTGCCCTTGGTGAAGCGGAGGCAGGCGGTTTCGTCGATCACGGGCCGCGCGGGAACGGCCTGGGGGAAGGGCACGTAGATGGCCGTGCGATTGCCCATGCCGTAGTCGAACTCGCTGGAGTTCTTCTTCGAGGGGCAGGCGTTCCAGCACTGGCCGCAGCCCGTGCATTTGTCGACGTCGACGTGCCGGGCCTTGCGCCGGATCGACACCTTGAAGTTGCCCACGTAGCCCTGGACCGCCTCGACCTCGCTGTACGTGTAGAGCTTGATGCGCGGGTGCTGGGCCACGTCGACCATCCGCGGGGTGAGGATGCACTGCGAACAGTCCAGCGTGGGGAAAGTCTCCGACAGCCCCGCCATCTTGCCGCCGATCGACGGCTCGCGTTCGACCAGCACCACGTCACAGCCGCCGTCGGCAATGTCCAAGGCGGCCTGGATGCCGGCCACGCCACCGCCCACAATCAGGGCCCGGCGGGTGACGGGAATGCGGATCGGCTCCAGCGCCTGGTTGCGGCGCACCTTGGCTACCGCCATGCGCACCAGGTCGATGGCCTTCGCAGTCGCGTCGTCCTTGTCCGGATGGACCCAGGAGCAGTGCTCGCGGATGTTGGCCATTTCCACCAGGTACGGATTGATGCCTTCACGCTCGGCCGCCTTGCGAAAGGTGCGCAGGTGCATGTGCGGCGAACAGGAGGCCACGACCACCCCGTCGAGTTTGTGGCTGCGGATCGTCTCACGGATCAGCGATTGGCCGGGGTCGGAACACATGTACTTGTAGGCCAGCGAGCATCGCACGCCGGGTAGTTCGGCGATCGCCGCCGCAACACGCTCGACGTCGACGTTGCGGGCGATGTTCTCGCCGCACCAGCAGGTGAAGACTCCGATTCGGGCCATGGGAGGGTTCGGGGGTCAGGGTTCAGGGGACGGAGGTTGGAGTTCGGAGATCAGGGGCGGGACCTGGCGGGACCGATTCGGGAACGGACGCCCCGGGCGCATCCTCGCCCCTGAGCATCGACCCCTGAGACCTCTCCGTTGCGACATAATGCCTGTCAATTCCCAGGGATCGCCCGTCGAGCCCCAGCGCCAAGCCGACCAGCTCCGAGAGGTAGTAGACCGGCAGGTCGTGATTCACCCCGTAGCAGCGTTGGATATCGGCTTGCTTCATGTCGAGGTTCACGTGACACATGGGGCAGGCGACGACGAGGCAATCGGCCCCGTGCGCGGCGGCGTTCGTCAGGATCTTGTGCGAGAGTTCCAAGACCGTGGCTTCGTTGGCCATCGTCATGCCCGCCCCGCAGCACTCCGTCTTGAAATTCCACTCGACCGTCTTCGCGCCGAGCGACTCCAACAGCGTCTCCATCGAGCGGGGATGTTCGCAGTCGTCGAATCTGAGCGTCTCGGCCGGCCGCGTCAGAAGGCAGCCGTAGTAGCACGCCGGACGAAACGCGTCGAGCCCCCGGACGGCCGCGTTCACGATCGCCCCGTAGCCGACTTGCTGAAAAACCTGGATCAGGTTCAGCACGCGGGCCGTGCCGGCGACCGGCAACTCCACGATCTCGGAAATCTCCTTGCGCAGGGCCGCGTCGCGCGTGAGGGCCCGCGATGCCTTGATGAGCTGCGCCGAGCACATTGGGCAGGGGGCCAGCGTTTGCGTCAACCCGTCACGCTCGGCAATCGCCAGGTTGCGCGCCGGCAACGCGCAGGCCAGTTTCTGATTGAGGGAATGGGCTGCGGTGGCCCCACAGCAGATCCAGTCGTCGAGTTCCCGCAGTCCCACCCCCAGGGCGTCGAGGCATGCCCGGACCGACATCTCGTAATCGCCCGAAGACCCGTGCAGGGCACAGCCGGGATAGTAGCCGATTTCCATGGTGGGTCTCCTGACCTGAAACAGGCCGGCGCGATTCTGGAGGGAGCACGCGGTAGGGAACGTCCTCGGTGGCGTTCCGAGAGCCGGCAGAAGGCGTTCCGTCCCGATTCAGCAGAACGCCACGGGGGATGCCCCCTACAGCGGTTCCTCCGGAGTCGCGCATCGTTCAAAAATCCGCTGGACCACGCCGCGGTCCTTGACCTTTTGGCCGATCACGTGGAGCTTGCCGCGCCGGAGCATCTTCGGCGCCAGGAAGGCGTCTTTCAGGAGCAAAGGCAGGCTGAAATCGTTCAGGAAGGATCTGGTCTTGAACTCGCCGACAAGCTCCAACTCGGCGAGCCGCCCGTTGCGGCGGATGTTGTTGAGGAAGGCGGTTTGAAAGACCACCGTGCGCTGCTGCGACGGAGCAATCCGCCCCTCCGCGGCCGAGATCTGCCGCAAGGCGTCGAACACCGCGGCGCAGTCGACCGACTTGGGGCAGCGCGTCGTGCAGGTCATGCACGAGACGCACAGCCAGATCGCCTCGGACGCGACCGCCCGTTCCACCCGACCCAGTTGCACGAGCCGGATGATCTGGCTAGGCAAGAGATCGTAGTGCTCCGCCATCGGACATCCCGCCGAGCACTTGCCGCACTGGTAGCAGTCGCGGACCCGCGTGTGCGCCAGGCGTTCCACGCGGTCGATCGGGTTCTTGCCGTTTGTGGTGGACATAGCGGGGGGCTTCGGTCTTAGGTCTCGGGTCTCAGTCCGTAGGGCGGGCCAAGTCCGTAGGGTGGGCCAAGCGGAGCGCCGGCACACGATAGTCACTTCAGTCTTGGGTCTTGGATCGCGAAGGCAATAACCTTAGTCCGAAGTCCCAACCTCTGCCAGAAGGACCGTCTTCCTTCTGGCAGGCGATGCCGAAGGTCTAGTACGCCGCCATGTCGGCGATCAGATGCTCGGCCAGGGCGTCGATCGTTTCGGGAGACAGGCCGTCAATGCCGTTCTCCACGGCCGGTTGCACGACCTGGAAGGTCACCTTGCCGGCGTTGTCGCCCGAGATCGAGATGAACTCGGCCTTCGTATCGCGGACCAGCGTGCCCGGCAGCCGGTTCATGTCCTTGGCCAACAGCACAACCAGGCGATCGCAGGAGGCGGCCATCTTGAGGATGTGGTACGGATCGAGGTCCGCATCGCCGGAAACCGTCTCGATAGGGAACAGCCGATCGAGCAGCTTGTGCCGCAGGGCCGCTCCCAACCCCGCCTCGCGCCGCAGCAAGCCCGGGGCCACGGCAAGCATGATCTTCTTGGCATTGCGATTGGTGATCAGGATGTGGCACAACGGGCCGGGCGGGGTGTGGCGTTTGTCGGCCGGCCGGACAGCCGCGCTGGGCCGGAAGGCCGCGGTGAGGATCTCGGCGATCTCGTTGTCGGCGAAGGGTTCCACCGCGTAGTAGAAGATCCGCTGGGCGCGGTAGGCAGCTTCCTGCTCGCGGCCCGAGGCGGCCAGGAGCACGATCCGCATCGCGGGCGCGGCCGCATTGATCTGCCCTACGACGGCCGGGCCTCCTTCGCCGAGCCCGTCAGCGTCAACCAGCAGCACCGGATAGTCGGGATTGGCCAGCAGCGGCGACAGGTCTTCGCGTCGCGTCACCGTCCGCACCTCGTACCCCAGCGAGACCAACTTATTGGCCTGAGCTTGGGCGGCGTCGGCGTGGGTATTCAACAGGATCACGCGTCGGCGCGTGCAGTTCTTGGCCTCATCTTCGAATCGCGTCGGGGAGAGCGTGGCGATCCATCCTCGCCCGCAGGGATCGGTGGCCATAGCCGCTGCGCCCGCATTGAGCGCATCGTTGACCGAGAGCACGACGCCGGAGACGGCCGAGGGGATGACCACCTGCGAACCATCGGCCATGGTGAGCGACGCCAAGGGAAGCCCCTGATACACGACTTCACCGATGCCCGGCAGGCGGACCGCCTTGACGGTTGCGGCTTGGGCTCGGGGCAACATGACGCCGGCCCGCACCGTGCCGTCCTTGCCCGGCTGGACCCACGACTGCCCCCAGAAGTACGCCCCATCGGCAGCCGAAGCCCACGTTTCCGCAGCGGCCTGGCCTTCAGCCTCAGGCTTGCGCACGCACTTGTGCACGGCCCGGCAGATTTCCTCGGGCGTGAATGGCTTGGTGACGTATTCCGATGCCCCCAGGCGGAGCGCGGAAACGGCATTCGGGATGCTGGGATAGCCGGTCATGAGGATCACCGGCAGGCCGGGCTTCTTGACGCGGAGCTTCTCGAGGAACTGGATGCCGTCGAGGTTGGGCATCTTGATGTCCAGCAAGACAGCGGAGAAGTCTCCCTCCGAGGCCATGTTCAGGCCTTCCATGGCGTCGTTCGTCTTCTCGACCTGAAAGCCCTGCCGCGAAAAAATCCGCCGGCAGCCTTCGCAGATCGCCTCTTCGTCGTCAACGATCAGCAATCGTGGATCATCCCGCATGTGTCGACTCCTTACCGCCGATGGTTCTTGTTCGCGTCCGCGCTCGTGCGATGCGGTTACGCAACCACCGTGCCAATCGCGCCGAGAGGACGAGCCGCAGTCTGCGGAGCCGCTGTGACGCAGGGCTTATCCCAAGCAACCGCTTGGATTTCCGGCCCGAGAACGATTGCGGTAAAGGCCCTCACAGGGGCTCAAGAGAGCCTATAGGCGTTCGCCAATAGGCTGTTTCGCGCGGCCCCGAGTGTATGAAGCATTCATACAGTGTATGGGCCCCGGAGGGTCGGCTGCCCATATCCCCGGTTGCAGCGGTCAGTTCCCGCTGCCCTCACCCGAAATGCCGTGCTTGCGCAGCAGCGCGTGGAGATTGGGCCGCTGCATACCGATTTCTTCGGCGGCTCGGCTCACGTTCCCCTCGCACCGCTGCAACGCTGCCATCAGGAAGCGGCGTTCCAGATCGTCGACCGCGGCGTCGCGGACCTGTTGCTTGAGCCGCTTGAAATCCTCCCATCGCGAGGGAAGCTGGCTCACGGTGGGCTGCGAAGGGGCCTGCCGGATCTCGGCGGGCAGATGGCGCGGCTCGATCCGCTCGCCGTCGCACAGGATCGCCATGCGTTCGACGATGTTCCGCAGCTCGCGCACATTGCCCGGCCACGCGTAGCTCTCCATCTGGCAAATGGCCTCGGGAGTGAATCCCCGCACGTCGACGTCGTGTTTCTTACAGAAACGTTCGAGGAAATACATGGCCAGACGCGGGATGTCGCCGTGCCGCTCGCGCAAGGGGGGCAGGAAGATCGGCACGACATTCAGTCGATAATAGAGGTCCTCGCGGAACGACCCGGCCTGGACCAGTTCCAGCAGTTCGCGGTTGGTGGCCGTGATTAGCCGGATGTCGATCGTCCGCTCCGTGGTGTCGCCCACCTTGCGGACCTGTTTGGTCTCCAGCACGCGGAGGAGCTTGCCCTGGGTCTCCATGCTCAGGTTGGCCAACTCATCGAGGAACAGCGTACCGTTCTGGGCTGCTTCGAAGAGCCCCTGCTTGGTTGCGACCGCCCCCGAAAACGAGCCTTTCACGTGCCCGAACAACTCGCTTTCGAGCAACGTGGGTGCCAGGGCACTGCAATCGCAGGCCAGGAGTGGGTTGTCCTTGCGGCGGCTGAGACGATGGATCGCGCGAACCACCATCTCCTTGCCCGTGCCACTCTCGCCGGTGATGAGGACAGTTCCGTCGGTGGGGGCCACGCGTTTGATGAGCGAGTAGACCCTCTCCATGGGCCGACTCTCTCCGACGATCCCCTCGAAGCCGCGATGCACTTCCAGCTCGCGTCGCAGGGCCGCGTTCTCGCGGATGAGCATCGACTGCTGCCAGACCTTCTCAAGGATCGTTTTGAGCTGAGTCGGCGAGAAGGGCTTGGTGAGATAGTCGGTTGCCCCCTGCTTCATGGCCTCGACCGCCGATTCCACGGTCGAATAGCCGGTGATGATGACCACCTCGCAGGAGATGCCGGCCGCCTTGACTTCGCGCAGGACATCGAGTCCGCAGAGTCCCGGCATCTGCAGGTCGAGAAAGATCACGTCGAACCCACCCGACAATGCGGCTCGCAGGCCAGCCTCAGGATCCGTATGCGTCTCGATCTCATACCCGTCCGGCGCCAGGATGCGGCGGATGCTCGTACCGATGACGGTCTCGTCGTCAATCACCAGCACTCGTTGCTGGACCGCCGACAACGGATGTTCCGAGGAAAATTGAGATGTCATGGTCTTCTCATGCCTCAAATGCGAAGCGAAAACGGAAAAAGAAGGGAAAACGGAAAAGGACGCGGAATGAACCTGCCCACCACCTGTGGTTCCCCCGTCCTTCCCTTTCCTTCCCCTTTTTCCTCTTCCTTGTTTCCCTTTTGCCTTCGCATTTCCGAAGTCTCCGTACGGCAGCCTCAAATCACGCGTCCGCTGGCCTGGGGGAGCTTGATGCGGAACGTGCTTCCTTTGCCTTCCTCGGTTTGGACTTCGAGAGTGCCGCGGTGTTGTTCGATGATTCCGAAACTGACGGCCAGGCCGAGGCCCGTGCCCTTGCCGACCGGCTTGGTTGTGAAAAACGGCTCGAACAACTGGTCGAGATGCTCTCGCTTGATCCCGCAACCGGTGTCGATTACTTCCACGAAAACGTGATCGTCTTGGAAGAAGGTCTTGATGGTGATGGTTCCGCCTTTGGGCATGGCCTCGCAGGCGTTGAGCGACAGATTGAGCAGGACCTGCTGAAGCTGGTTCATGTTGCCGTCCACCTCCGGCAAGTCGGTGGTCAGCAGATCGTTGATGCGGATGCGATCGAATCCCTTCTGATTGCGGATCAAGCGGACCACTCGGAGGACCACGTCGTTGATGCTCAAGCGTTCTTTGATCGCCGCCCGCTCGCGGGCAAAGTCGAGCAGATTGCGCACGATTTCCGCCGCACGGGTTGTCTCATGAATAATCAGGTCCAGGTCTTGCTTGTCCTCGTCGTCCATCTTCGGCTTGTCGCGGAGCAGATGGGCAAAGGTGAGCACGCCGGTGAGCGGGTTGTTGATTTCGTGGGCCACACCGGCTGCCAATCGGCCGATGGACGCCAGCTTCTCGCTCTTCCCCATCTGCTGACGCGTGAACGCTTTTAGCTGGGCCTCGCGCTCGGCTACGGCTGCCGCCATGCGGTCGATGGCCTCGCAAAGGAAGCCCATTTCACCGGGCGGGCGTATGCCTGTACGAGCGGAAAGGTCGCCGGCAATCACACGATGGGCCATCGCCACCACTCGATCGATAGGCCGCAGGACAAGCGCGGTAATGAACACCACCAACAAGAGGCATCCAACGGTGGCCACCAAGGCGGCCAAGAGAATTACGGCCGTGACAACATTCTGGCGATGCAGAAAGGGTGCCCGCAGCAACCCGACGTACAGCGCGCCGATCACGCGCTGCCTGGGATCTCGTATTGGCTCGTAAGCGGTAATGTACCAGTCGTGAACTACGAAGGCCGGCGCTGACCAGGCGCTGCCCTCGACGAGTACGCGCTGAAAGACATCAGAACTCATGCGCGTGCCGACCGCCCGAGACCCATCGTCCTGGATCACGTTCGTGGCGATCCGCAGATCGCCGCGAAAGATGGTCACGTTGCCTCGCTGGCCGGCGTGATCGCGTGTTTCGGGGAAGACCTGCTCCCTGATCCCGTCCACTAGCGCGTAGCGGCGGTCGAGCACGTTCCCCGCGACCAGGACTCCCAACAGGTTTCCGTCTGGCCCCAGGATCGGCGCCGCCGCTTCGGCCACCATACCCTCCCGCTGGCTCAATGGTTCCCCCGTGGGGGCGCTTGGCGTTGGACGGATCTCGAAGTCGGTTCGAGCGGCCAGGTCTTCGCCCTCGTCCACGAGGCGCTGACGCGGCAGCAGGATCGTCCCGCTGGCAAGCTGCCGCGTCTCAAGAACTGCCTGAACAAGCGGGTTCTGCGATTGGTCGTCGCCGCGGCGGCTGGGATTGCGAGGGCGAAATACCGTCCGGCCTTGGGCGTCGAGCAGGGTGAGGAAGTCGATCTCACCCGCACGGAAGAGATGGACCATGCGGTCGCGCCCCTGGCGATGTTCTGGCTGCTTCAGCGTCGCGGCCAAGGCGTCGTCGAGCGAGGCCGCTGTCAGGTAACGTGCGATCGATTCAATATGATGCGCGTACGAGGCCTGGGCGGAATTCAGGTCCAGTTGGACCCGGTTCTGTACCTCCTTGAGCGAAGTCCGCTCCAGGTAGCCTACGATCACCAGCGACAACAGCGCGTTCGCCAGGAGGATCACCACAATCGATCCGATGGTGAGCTTCAGGCGGAGTGTCATAGAGGAGTCCGTTGGTGGAGTATGGCCGGGAGGATCGCGGATATGGCCGGGATGGGATGGGGGAGGCTGGCGCTGCAAAGTGAAAGAAAAGGCATGAAGACGGAAGCCAATACCCCACTTGTTGCGGTCGATTCGCGTTCAACACGCAGATTCTGAAGCCATTCAGGTTTCCAAGCCGCCTCCAGAGCCCGAAAACCTCATACAGTGTATAGCGCCATCATACACCTGGGACCAACTCTACACAAGGACGGACTTCCTCAGTCTGCCGATCCGGCGGCACTCCGCAAACGTCCTCTGTTCCACGGATCTGTGCGTAAGTGCCGAGCCGCCATCCATTTGCCGAGACGCAGCCGGACGTCCGCGGCCAAAGACGCGGCAGACCGGCGGCGTTCTCGTCCGAAGCAAATCCGTGGCACGCTTGTTGCGATACACCAAGCGTCGCACGCACAGCGCGTGTGACGCTTGGCTCTCCAGGGCCGAGCAGGTATGGCGCAGACGGTTACGAAGTCGCTCGGCTCTGGAGAGCCAAGCTACGGCCGGACGAACCGTGGGAGGAATTGTTGTGATCGCCCTCGATCTCGACGCAATCTTTGAGCGGCATCCGAATGCGAAGCGGGATTCGCTGATACCCATACTCCAGGAAGTCCAAGAACAGTATGGCTATCTCTCCCGGGAGGCGGTGGTCCAGATCGGCCAGCACCTGCGGTTGCCGGCCAGCAAGATCTATGGAGTGGCCACGTTCTACAACCAGTTCCGCTTCCAGCCGCAGGGGAAGTTCCACGTCCAGGTGTGCCGCGGCACGGCTTGCCACGTGAAGGGCTCCGCGGCGATCCTGGAGACGATCAAGCGCGAACTGAAAATCGATGCCGGCCAGACCAGCCGCGACGGGCTGTTCAGCCTCGAAGTCGTGGCCTGCATCGGCGCGTGCGGGCTGGCCCCCGTGATCTGCATCAACGGCGAGTTTCACGCCAGTCTGACGACGCAGAAGGTCGTGAAGATCCTCGATTCCTACCGAAGAAAGGCGGGCAAAGATGACGACCAAGCTGCCTGAGCAGGGCATGACGAGCCCCGCCGTGGCCTTCAGCACCTATCCGGAACTGCTGTCCTGGGTGCTCGAAGAAGGCGATGCCAAGTTGGATCAGGCCACGCGCCGCCACCGCAACGAACGGCTGGCCGAGTTGCGCCGCCAGAGGTTGGTCCGGCCGGCAATCTACGTGGGTGCGGGCACGTGCGGCCTGGGCGCCGGCGCTCAGGACACGATCGACGCCGTCCGGGCCTACCTGGATAGTCACGAAATCAAGGCCGACGTGGTCCGCGTGGGCTGCATCGGGCTGTGTTCATCCGAACCGCTGGTCGACATCCAGCTTCCGGGCCGCACGCGGGTCATGTTCCAGCGGATCGGAAAGGCCGAAGTGCCGGCCTTGCTGGACAGCGTCTTCCGCGGCGTGGTGCCCGAGGAGTCGGTGCTGGGCCAATTCGCCTGCGACGGCCTGGAGCCCTGGGCCGACGTCCCCTATGTCAGCGAGCACCCGTTCTTCAAGCCGCAGACTCGCTGGGTCTTGGCCAATTGCGGGGTGATCGATCCGGCTCAGATCGAGGAATACATAGCCCAGGGCGGCTACAAGGCACTCGCCAAAGTCCTGCGCACGATGACGCCCGAACAGGTGTGCGACGAGGTCGAACTGAGCGGATTGCGGGGCCGCGGCGGCGGCGGGTTTCCCACGGGCAAGAAGTGGAAGTTCGCCCGGCAGTCCAAGGGAGATCAGAAGTACCTGGTCTGCAACGCCGACGAGGGCGATCCCGGGGCGTTCATGGACCGGGCGGTGATTGAGGGCGATCCCCACCGGTTGGTCGAAGGCATGGCCATCGCCGCTTACGGCATCGGCGCGTCGAAGGCCTACGTCTATATCCGGGCCGAGTATCCGCTGGCCATCAAGCGGCTCAAGGCGGCCATGGCCCAGGCCCACGCCAACGGACTCTTGGGACGCAACATCCTAGGCAGCCCGTTCAGTCTGGAAATCGTCATCAAAATGGGTGCCGGCGCGTTTGTCTGCGGCGAAGAAACGGCATTGATCCACAGCATCGAGGGTCGCCGTGGGATGCCGCGCCCGCGCCCCCCTTTCCCCGCCGTGAGCGGCCTGTTCGGCAAGCCTACGATCATCAACAACGTCGAGAC
>CAZFKF010000017.1:0-15166 GCA_964518805.1 uncultured Planctomycetaceae bacterium
GCAATGGAACAAAAATCGCCAAACGCGACTAGATCAGTTTTCACCTCCCCAGGTCAGACCTTAAAAGACAAAACAGGGTAAGGCTGGGGTGAGACCTCAAAAGATAAAATAGGTCACTTCTCCAGAAAAGAAGCCCTGGTCGCCTCGACGATGTGAATACGCGGTATTTTATCTTTTAAGGTCTGACCCCGTGGTCCGCCCTCTGGGAGATCTCGGGCGCAAAGCAGGCGGTCGAGTTCCCAGAAAAGGTCTTCGAGCAAGAGCGGCTTGGAGAGCACGGATGAAGCGCCGGAGGCCAATGCCTCGTCGCGGTCTTCCACTCGCGGAAATCCGGCGAGTGCGATCACCGGCGCCGGATGCACGTCGACGGCGAATTGCCGCAGGTGTTCATACGGCCGGCGCGGTCGGTCGTTGGCGTCGAAGATTGCGGCCACCGGTGGCTCGTGGGGGGGCGAGACGCCTGGGCGATGCCACGTGGCGGTGTAGCCTGCTCGGCGGCATGCCGCGCGCAGCCAATCCTGCATGGCGAACTCTTCGCTCCAGACGGCGATCGGGCCGGACCGGAGCGGCAAGGGGTCTTCGGCTAGGGCCAGGACGCGCTCCTCTTCGCCCGCCGTGATCGGCAGTCCCCAGGAGGATCGCAGGCCGTCGTGCCATCGGGCCGCTTCCCTTCCCAGGCGCGGCGCCCACTGATGCCAGTACACCCGGATGGCCCCAGGATAGGGATGCCCGGTCCGCATCTCCCCCTCGCACCAGGAGCCCAAGAGCCCGACCACGCGGCTCAACGGGGCCAGGCGGCGCAACTGCTCGACTGTCTCGTGCGAGAACTGGCCCGGATAGGACGCTGCCAGCACGATCACGTCGAACGCGTGCGTGCCCTCGGACAGAAGCTGGCGCGCTTGGGTAGCGGTGGCGGCTTCGACGACCTCGCCGCACGCCTGCGTGGCGGCCCGCAACGCGTGAAACTCACGTCGACAGACGTCGCCAACGAGCAACAGGATCACGGCAATCCGGCTTCTGTGTCGGAAATGAGTTGATGGGCGGTATGTGGATCGGGGGCCTGACGCAGGCTGTCGAGCAGGCCCGGCGCCGCGATGATCTTGCTGAGCCGGGCCAAGGTGCGCAAGTGACCGCGATCGTCGGTCGAACAAATGAGGAAGAAGACGTCGGTCAGCGCCCCGCGGTTGCCGCCAAAGGGAACGCCGCTGGGGCATACGCCCAGGGCCATGAGCGGCTGGGCGAGGATGGCCGGCATCGGGCGTCGGGGGTGAAGCAGGGCCACGCCGTTGTCGAGCGTGGTGGGGTACAGCTCTTCGCGGGCGCGGATGGCCTCTTCCATCTTCTCCGGGTCCCACAGCATTCCCGTTTTCGCCACGAGTTGGATCATGGCCGTGAACACGGAACTTCTGGTGCGGGCAGGCAGGGGAACGGCGATCTGCTCGGGCGGCAGCAGCCCGGCGATCGAAATCTCTTGCTCGACCGACCCGTCCGCCGACCTGCGCAACACGCCGTCTACTTCAGGCAGGCCGTCGTCTTCCGACAGACCGATCCGCTGTTCCAGCCAGTGATGGATCTCTTCACGCGAGAACCGCCACTGGCTGGATACCTTGCGCCCGGGAAGCCTGTCCCGGTCGGCCAGGCGAGCCACCTGCTGCGGGGTCAGATGCAGGTAGCGGGCCAGGCTCTCGACGGTAAAATCCTCACGCGACGTCATCACCGAACGCATATCCATCCTTTTCAGCACGAAATGAAGCCAGTCTCCATGTTCGCGCAATCGGCCGGCTTTGTCTAGACGAACGCGGAGGAATTCCGCCTTGACAGGGAAGTGAAAATTCGGACAATCCCCCGCCGCGTTGGTTGGGCCCGACCGCTTTGACTCGTCCGAACTTGCAGTGGTTAGGCGATGACCGGCGTACGTTCGTCTCTTCTCTCTCAGTCACGTGAGGCAGGGAGGCCTTGCGCGATGCGCGTTCGTGCCGATCTCAGGCGCCCGCTGAGCCTTCGCAATGTGCTGCCCGATGCCGAATTCATCGGCGCCCAAGACATTGCGCTCACGGCCTGCTCGAGCGACGCCCGGCGCGTGCGGCCAGGCACCGTGCTGGTGATCCAACACCGTGGCCATGGTCATGCGCAAGCAGCTGTTACCGAAGCGATTTCCCGGGGATGCAGCGGGATCGTAGCCGAACCGGCGGTTCTGGCGATGGGCGAATTGTCGGGGCCGATCTGCTGCGTCCCTCATGCGGGGGAAGCATTTGGCCAGATTTGTCAAGCGATTGCGGGCAGTCCGAGCCGCCAGTTGAAAGTCGTCGGCCTAGCCGGCGCGAGCGACATGACGGCCGCGAGCTGTCTGATTTCCGGCGTCTTAACGGCCGCCGGGAATAAGATAGGAATCATGGGAAGCCTGGGGTGTTTCGATGGCCAGGAAGTGGCCCACTACCCGCAGGTGACGCCTCCGGCCCCGCTCGTCGCGCGATGGCTCGGCCGCATGGTTCAGCGCGGTTGCTCCCACGCCGTGATGGAGATTTCGCGGCGCGCTTTGCGGCAACGTTGGGTTGGCGGAGTCTCCTTCGACGCCGTGTGCCTGACCGGACTTGAAGGTCTTTGCCCGCCGGAATTCGATGCCGCCGTCGGTCAATCGCCTGCCGCATCTCGCGTGCTGGAGCGACTGACGCCTGAGGGGTTCGCGGTGGTCAATGCCGACGATCCGCACGCGTTGGATTGCCTGCGCATGCACGACGGACCGGTGCTGACCATCGGCATGCAGTCCGAAGCCGAGATCACCGCCACGATTGTGGAACGGTGCCCAAGCGAACAGACCATCTTGCTTTGCGCGGGCAGCGAGGCCATCCCAGTCCGCACCCGAATGGTCGGAATCCGCCACGTGTACGACTGCCTCGCCGCATCGGCCGTGGGGCTAGCGTACGGAATCGATCTGCCAACGGTGGTCCGGGGGCTGGAAGCGATCGATTATGTTCCGGGCCGGTTGGAGCGGATCGAGTGTGGACAGCCGTTTGGCGTGTTCGTGGATCGAGCTCGTTCGCCCGAGGCGCTTCAGGCGTGCCTCGAAACGCTACGCGAGGTTGTTCAAGGGCGGTTGATCTGCGTGACCGGGGCGCGCGGGGAACGCAATGCGGACAAGCGGCCCAAGCTGGGACGTGTCGCCGAGGCGAATGCGGATCTCGTGGTGATTACCGACGACGATCCGCGAAGCGAAGACCCGCAAGTGATCCTCGAAGACATCCTCAGCGGCCTCACGCGTCCTGACGAAGCCGAGGTGATTCCGGATCGCGCCGAAGCGATCGGCTGGGCACTATCGCAGGCCAGAGCAGGGGACTGTGTCCTGATTGCCGGCAGGGGACACTGCACAAGACAAGTCATCGGAAGCCAGCGACGCCATTTCGACGATCGAGAGGTGGCCCGCCAGTGGCTCTATGCGAATCCGTGCGACCATGAGTAACTTACACGATCTACAGCGTGCGATCGGTGGGCAGTTGAAGGCCGCAACTCCGCTGGCCGGCACGCCAGCAGCCGTCGAGTTGGGACGCGCAGTAACGGACAGCCGCGAAGTCCAGCCCGGCGACGTCTATTGGGCGGTGCCAGGCAAGCACATCGATGGCGAGGAGTACATTGACGAGGCGTTCGCTCGGGGCGCCGTCGGGGCCGTCGCGGCCCGCGATGTTGTCCTGCCGGTCGACCGCTGGTTGCTTCGCGTCGACGATCCGCTGGAATCGCTTTGGCAATGGGCTGCGTGGAAACGTAGACGTTGGAGCGGTCCGGTGATTGCCGTAACCGGCAGCATCGGCAAGACCACGACGCGGCAGATGATCCAGACCGTGCTCGGAAGCCGCCTGCGGGGCACTGCGGTGGCGAACCGCGCGAACCACGGCGCGGCGTTCCCCGTGAGCTTGCTGGCCGTTGAGCCCGACGACGAATATGCGGTGCTGGAGTTGGAAGCCTCGGAGCCTCAGGAAATGGCCCGCATGGTCAAAACCTGCCGGCCCACGATCGGCGTGGTTACCCACGCGGCCGACAGTTCGGCGAGCGGAATGGCCCATCGCCACGGGGCTGCCCTGGCGAGCGCCGAGCTACTTTCGAGTTTGCCGTTGGACGGATATGCCGTGCTGGGCGAAGACCCGTGGCTGCGACGTGTGGCCTCGCGCTCTAAGGCCCCAATCACCTGGGTCGGGCGCGGCGTTGGCTGCGACATGGTTGCCGCGGGAGTGCAGTGGAGCCATGGGCGATTGAGTTTCCGAATCGCCGACTGTCCCTTTTCCGTGCCGGTTTGGGGAAGGCACCACCTGACGTCGGCGATGCTCGCCGTGGCGGTGAGCCGCCTGCTGGGATTCGCGTTGGAGGACGCGGCCCACGCTTTGCAGCGATTCGACTCCGTGCCCATTCCTTGCGAGGTGAGCGAAATCCGCGGGGCGACGATCATCCACGACGCCCACAACGCCAGCCCAACAGCCATGCGCGCCGCGTTGGAACTCCTGCGCGACTTTGACGCCGCCGGTCGGCGGATCGTGGTGATGGGCGACGTGGAGAATGCCGGTGACGAGTCCGCCGTCGTGCATCGCCAATTGGGCAATCAGGTCGTCACCCTGTGCGGGGCTGACGTGCTGATCGCCTGCGGCGAGCGAGCAGGAGACGTAGTGGCCGCGGCTCGAGCCGCGGGCATGCCGCAGCGTCAGACGATCGCGTGCCGTACGGCGGAGGAGGCCCCGCCGTACCTGGGGCAGATCATCCTCCCGGGCGATGCCGTGCTCGTGAAAGGCTCCCGCATGTTGGCCATGCAGTCGGTGGTCGACGCCCTCAGGCAGTATCCTCGGCGTAGGTCCGCTTAGACGCATAACACTCTGGAGAAAACAACAAGCCCCGCATTCAAGAGAACAACGTCAAGCCATGTGACCGCTCCGCCGCTTGTGTCGAGTTTGCGGGAACTTGACACTGCCCTCCCTCCTGGGGTAGGAGCATTGAACTTGCCGGACTCAGCGGCTTCTGGGTCAGCCGCCCTGGCAAGCGCTTCTCGGTGGAGTTGGTACTGAGCGCCGGAGCGGCGCAACCGCGCCGCTCCGGCAGCTCAGAGATCTTGCGCGGCCCCCTGCCGTCGAGGCATCGAACCGATGGGGCCTGGCTGCCATGGGGCGCATTGCGGCCTCAGCTTCGGTTGACACGCTTCCCCGACGCCCCGTATCATCGCCAGAAGCAGCCGACGACGACAGTCGTCGTTCCCCTATTCTGGAAGAAGTTCGGAAGGCACTCGATGGGTCCATTTGCTGGGTTCGAGAAGATCGTGCGGCAGGCCGAGCCGCTGGCGATGCATACCTGGTTCCAACTGGGGGGGCCGGCCGAGTTCTTCGCGGAGCCGACGAATCCTGACGAGGTCGTTGCCTTGATGCGGCGGTGCCACGAACGTCAGGTGCCGATTCACGTCCTGGGCGGCGGGTCGAACGTGCTCGTGCGGGATGAAGGAGTCCCGGGGCTGGTGCTTCAGTTGACAGCCCCGGAGTTCTGCGATGTCCGCGTGACCAAGAACACCTTGACGGTCGGGGCTGGCCTGTTGCTGGGCCGGGTCGTGACCACTGCGGCCCACGCGGGATTGGCCGGGCTCGAGGTCCTGGTGGCCATTCCCGGCACCGTCGGAGGTGCCCTGCGCGAGAATGCTGGCAATCGGGGGGGGGACATCGGCCAGTGGACCTCGGAAATCACCGTCATCAGTCGGTCGGGGGAGGTTTCGGTCCGGTCCCGGGACGATTTGGAGTTCGCATATCGCGAGAGCAGCCTCGACGATCCGGTGATTCTCAGCGCCGTCTTGGAGTTGGAAGAGGAAGACCCCAGGGAATTGGCTCGGCGGCTGCAGAAGCACTGGATTCTGCGCAAGGCGAGCCATCCGATGGGCCATCAGTGTGCCGGTTGCGTGTTCAAGGACCCGCGCGGTGGAGCGGCGGGGAATCTCATTGAGCAGGCCGGCCTGAAAGGTACGCGTATCGGGGGTGCGGTGGTCAGCGAACGGCACGCCAACTTCATCGTTGCCGAACCGGAGGCCACCAGCAGCGATGTGCTGCGACTGATCGACCTGATTCGCAGCCAGGTTCGTGATCGGGTGGGGGTCGAGTTGTAGCTTGCGTTGGAGATCTGGTAGTCGGGTCGTTCATGCCGCCTGCGAAGAAACGGAATTCGCCGTCGCGTCAGCCTCCTCCTGCCCCGCCGGGCAGGATTGGCGGTCGGTGGATCGTCATTTTGGCAACCATCGGGGTCTTCGCCGGGGCAATCTACGGGGTCTGGATGCACGTGCGCAGTCGCGTCCTTTCATCCGACGACTACGTGCTGACGTATGACAAGGCCGAGATCACCCAGCGCCCGGACTGGATCACCACGGACATCCGCGTCCAAGTGTTCCGCGACGCCAGTCTCAACGGCCCGCTTTCGGTGGCCGAGAACGACCTGGTCGAACGCATCCAGAACGCTTTCGCCCTGAATCCTTGGGTGGCGAAAGTCGAACGCGTTCAGAAGTTCTATCCGGCTCGGGTGAAGGTCGATCTGGTCTATCGCCGGCCCGTCTGCATGGTTGAGATTGCCAATGACGTGATCCCCATCGACGCCGAAGGAGTTGTGCTGCCGCGCGAGGATTTTTCGGCCCCGGAGGTAAGCCGCTACCCGCACCTGGCGGGGATCGAGACAGCGCCCCTTGGGCCGCCCGGCACGCGCTGGAGCGACGATCGCGTGCTCGGCGGCGCGGAGATTGCGGCGGCCTTGGCGTCGAATTGGGACAAGTTGGGGCTCAGCCGCATTGTAGCGGCCGTTCCGCGTGCATTGGGGTCGCGCGAGACTCCAACGTTCGATCTCGTAGCACGCAGCGGAACTCGAATTCCCTGGGGACGCGGCCCGGTGGCCGAGGCACCCGGCGAAAAGCCCATCGAAGAGAAGGTAGCAATCCTTGACAAGTACTTCGCAGAGCACGGCAGCCTCGCCCCGCAGCCGGGCGGCGTCGGAGTCGAACTCACGCGGCCCACGGATTCGGAAGGGATGAATGCCCCCGGGCAACTCATTCCGTTACCTCAACGCAAATCACTGTAACGTCGCGAAGCGGCAAACGAACAGGGTACTCAAATCATGGTGGACACCAGGGTCGAACTGGCGGACCGTGCGGCGGCAGCCGAGGCCATTTGGCGCATGAACGAGGAGGATCTCCGCTTCCTCAACCGCTTGATCGTCGAGCGGCTCAGACTCATTGGCCAGGCGCGCAGCACGGCCATGCTCGCGCGTTTCAGTGTGGGCGACCGTGTCGGCTTTCAAAGCGGCTCCGGCGAACGGAAGACGGGTGTCATCATCCGGCTCAACCGCAAGACCGCCAGCATCGCCACCGACGACGGACAACAGTGGAACGTCCATCCCGCCTATCTGTCTTCGATCGGACAAGGCGACCTTCGGCCGCGGGAAGGCAGCGGCTAGGACTCTGGCCGCACAAGGGAGATGCCTTGCGCATCCTGTGGACGAGTCGCCCACCAATGGGCGTCGCTCCCCTGTTGGACTGCGACGGACGGGCCGAGTTTGATGGCAGTTGTGTCCCTTGTCACCGTCGACGTTCCGTGCCCCCCTCTTCTGCTCAGTAAGCCGTCTCGCGTGGATTGCTTGAACGCCCGCGCTGGGCTCTTGACAGACACCCCCTCCGTCGGTCACCTTAGGCCGTGAGGACAGGCGACATTTCGTCGGGCCTGCTCGACTAGGCACTCGCGAAAGGCACTGCAGCGTGGAGCATTACGGCAACGGCGCTTCGACCGGATTGGATCAGTCGGCAGCCGGAAAGATCACCACCGGATTCACGCCTGCGGACCTCGTTGTGAGCCCGGAGGACGCGGAGGTATTGAGGCGCCTGGCGGAGCGCGTGGCGGGCATCGCCTCGGGCACTCGGATGAAGGAGGTTCGCGAGCTTTGGAAGCGGCTCAATACGCTCCAGAAGACCCGCCCGGTCATCTTCTGCGATCCCGAGAACGGCTGGAACGAGATCATCACCGAGGCCCAGATGGAGTGCCGCGGTAAGCTCGCCCGGCGCTGGGAAATGGACCTCCGCAAGGAGATCTTTTGGGGCGAGGAGATGGGCGACGACAAGCCGGTCGAGCCCTTCTTCGACGTCCCCTTCACTGTCTCGCCCGACGACTGGGGCGTGGCCCCGGTGTACCACAAGACCGAGACCTGCGGCTCCTACGTCTGGGAGGCCCCGATCAGCAACTACGCGACCGACCTGAAACGCCTCCACCCTCCGCAGTTCGAGATCGATTGGGAAACCACGCGCGGCACCCTGCAAATCGCCCAGGACATCTTCTCCGGCATTCTCACCGTGCGGCAGAAGGCCATCTGGTGGTGGTCGCTCGGGCTCACCTGGCCGGCAGCGACCTTCCGCGGCCTGAACAACATCCTCGTCGATTTCGTCGATCATCCGGACGAATTGAAAGAGCTTCTCCGCCTGATTTCCAACGGGTACATGAAGAAACTCGACTACCTGGAGGCCGAGGGACTGCTGAGCCTGAACAACGACGGCACGTACGTGGGTTCGGGCGGGTTCGGCTTCACCGACCAGTTGCCCAACGACGGCTTCTCGGACAAGGTCCGCTGCTGCGACCTGTGGGGCTTCACCGAGAGCCAGGAGACCGTGAGCGTCTCGCCGGCCATGTACGAGGCATTCGTGTTCCCTTACGAGAAGCCGATCATGGATCGCTTCGGGCTGACCTGCTACGGGTGCTGCGAACCGCTGCACGGGCGGTGGAAGGCCGTCAGCCGGCATCACGGCTTGCGCCGCGTGTCGTGCTCGCCCTGGGCCGACTTGGAGAAGATGGCCGGGGCGCTCGAGGACAAGTACGTCCTCTCGCTCAAGCCAAACCCCGCAGGCCTGGCAGTGCCGGAGATCGACGAACAAGCCATCCGCAGCCAATTGCGCAAGGCCCTCGACACCGCCAAAGGCTGCGTCGTGGAACTAATCATGAAAGACAACCACACCATCGGCAATCGGCCTGAGAACGTGGTCAAGTGGTGCCGCATCGCGCAGGAGGAGGCGAGGAGGTAGGGACTGGGGGGCACTTATGGCGATGTGTAGCGAGAATAGCACTAGTGTGCAATGCACAGCATTGGTCCTGTCGGTTGTCTTCTTCGGCGCTTGTGCGCGCGATCCGTCCCCCGCCCTGCCGAGAGGCAATCGCCAGTCGAGATGTGTGGTGCCCGGGAAAAAGAGGGAATCGCACCAGAGCAGCGCAAGGCTCTGGATCAGCTTTTGCTGAACGAGGAGACGATCTACGGGAAGATACGCAAGTCCATCTATCGCCACTACATCGCGAGCTAGCCCGAATACAAGAAAGCGTGGGCGATCGGCTCGGCCATGTTTGGCGGCGAAAGCGACACTGGCGACGTTCTGCCCGAAGTAATCAAAGGCGACGAACTTGACCGACTGGTGACCTTCGGTCGGATTCGCGTGTTCTCGCCCAAAGACGGGGTGTCCAAGGCAGGAATTGAATGCGGATGCCCATGGGACGAAGAGCACGGCCTCGGAGTACTGTTGTCAGGTGACGAAGTCGAGAATGTAGGCATGGCCGATATCGCCTATCCGCGCTGACCCACGCTTGGGTTCGGAAGTTGAACGTGCCGTCGCGACTAGCAGAGGAGTGGAACATGAAACTGGGATTAGAGTCGTATTCCGTTCGGAACTCAGCGCTCGATCCGATCGGAGTATTGAAGTTGGCGGCGGATTGGGGGCTGGCCGGCGTGCTGTTTGAATTGTCGCCGTTCAAGTCGTTCCGCGACGCCGACCTGGAGGCGATCCGCCAGTGCGCTTGCGAGCGGAATCTGTATCTGCACTTCGGCATGGGCTCGATCTTCCATTGGCATCCCATGGCCGAGCAGGGGAGGCAACTTCTGGCCGAAGCGGGCTACGAGACAAACGTGTCCGAGGCCCAGACGGTGATTCAGCACCTCGAAGTGGCCCGTAAGCTCGGCTCGCCCATCCTCCGCTGCGTGGCCGGAAACCTCTTTGTGCGTGACGAAGGGCACGACATGGCGGCCCTGGCCGATCGGGCCGTGGCCATTCTTCGCGAGGCATGCAAGGCCGCCGAAGACCTGGGCATCAAGATCGCCATGGAGAACCACGCCGACTTCACGGTCCGCGAACTGGCGTCGATCCTCGCCCGGGTCAACAGCCCGGCATTCGGTTTCACCGTCGACTGCGCCAATCTGGCCTTCGACCTCGACGACCCGATGCGCGTGGCCGGGATCATGGCACCGTATGCCCTGGCCACGCATTTCAAGAATTACCGCGTGCTGCGAATCCCCAAGGGATTGGCCCTGGAGAACTGCGCCCTGGGCGGCGGCGACATCGACCTGGCGGCCATGGTCGGGCTGCTCGCCGCGAAGAACCCGGCCCTCAACCTGAGCATCGAAATCCACTCGCAATGGGCCTACTTCCCGCTCAATATCCTCGAAGAAGGGTACTTCGCGCGGCATCCAGCTCCGCCCGGCGACGGCCTGGCGTGGTTCCTCGAAAAATCGTGGCAGCGGCCGATCGTCACCGAGCCGTCGAGGGCCTTGCCGGACGGGCTCGAGGCTTGGAAACTGGAACGCCGGCACGTCGAAGAGTCAATCCGCTGGGCCCGGGAGAAGTTGGCCCCCATGTTGGACTAGAAGCAAGAAGAAGTCGGAAGGAACTCAAATCATGGCGATCAAGAACGTCGGACCGGATCCGCGAACCGTAGTGCGTATTGGGATGCTCGGCTGTGGCTTCATGGGCAAGTGCCACGCCAACGCCTACAAGAAGATTCCGTACATCTATCCCACGGCCAACGTCATGCCACGGCTGTCGCTGTTGTGCGACAAAGACGAGAAGAAGGTCGAGCGCGAGGCGGTGCGCTACGGCTTCGAGCGCTACTGCACCGATTGGAACGAGGCGGTCTCCGATCCGGAGATCGATGTGTTCGACAACTGCGGCCCCGATCCGGCCCACGTCGAGCCGAGCATCGCCGCACTCAAGAGCGGCAAGCACGTGATCTGCGAGAAGCCGATGGCCATTTCCGCGGCCGACGCCCGGCGCATGCGCGACGCGGCGGCGACGGCCCAGGGCAAGGCCGTTTGCACGTTCAACTACCGCTTCATGCCGGCCGTGCGGTTGGCCAAGGACATGATCGCGTCGGGCAAGATGGGAAAGGTGTACCATATCCGCGTGAACTACCTGCAAATGGCGGGCCACGATCCCTCGCTGCCGGCCGACGCGGTCTGGTACGCGGCCTGGCCGCACTCCGGCGGATTGCAGGGAATCGGCAGCCACGCCATCGACCAGTGCCGGTTCCTGATCGGCGAGATCAAGAGCGTCTCGGCGATCGTACGCACCTTCAACGCGGGCCGGGCCAGGCCGTCGGCCGGCGACCCAAGGGTCACGTCCGACGAAGGCACTGCCGCCGTTCTGGATTTCGAGAATGGAGCGATCGGCGTGCTCGAATCGTCCGTGGTGGCCACGGGACGCAAGAACTGGCTTTCCTGGGAGATCAACGCCTCGAAAGGTTCGCTCCGCTGGGACCTGGAGCATCCCAACAGCCTGTTCGTCTGCCAGGCCGAGAATCCGGACAAGGCCAGCTTCGGCTTCACCGAAGTCAATGTGACCGAGAGCTTCCACCCCTACGCCGGCGCCTGGTGGCCTTCGGGCCACAACATCGGCTGGGAACACTGCCACATCATCGAGAAGTTCTTCTTCATCGACGCCGTGGCCAACAACAAGCCGCTCAATCCCCATAGCGCCACGTTCGACGACGGCTACCGCGTGGCCACGATCATCGAAGCCATGCGCCACTCCAGCGACAACGGGCAACGCGTGACGATCGAGTATTGATGCTACGTGGGTTGGCTCTCCAGAGCCGACCTTTGGCCGGCTTCGCATTGGCGAAATCGGTCGGCTCTGGAGAGCCAACCTGCGAAAGACTTGCTGGCTTTCAGCGGCCGTGGGGAACCGGCCCGTTCCAGCTTGCCGGCACTTCCATGCCGCGCCAATCGAGTTGGTCGTTGCGGGCGGCCAACGATTCGGGTCCGGTGGGCGGATCTGTCACGGCCGGGATTGCCGGACCGGGCGGCGGGCCGACCAAAGGTGCGACCCACTTGGCCACCCACGCGCGGTTGGCCCAACCAAAGTGCCCTCCGGCATGGCCCGATTCGAGCATCTCGAACTCGTAGGCGTGCTGGGCCAGATGCGTCGCGTACTCGTGATATCGCTCTTTGTCGGTGCGCCTTGGCCTTTGGAAGCCGAACGCGCCTGCGGTGAAGGTGTGCCTTCCTTCGGTTGTGCCGACGGCCATCGTCATCAGGATCATCACCGGCACGTCGATCGCCGAGTGGAAACTGTGGACTCCTTGTTCGGTATGGCGCATGGCGGGCGCCAGATCGTAGTCTTGCGCCAAGGTAGGCGCGAGCAAGATCGCCTTGGTCACCTTGCGATCCGCGGGCAGGGCTTCCAAGGCCAGGACGGCCACGCCGCCGCCGCCGGAATAGCCCACCAGATACACCGGACGGCCGGGGTAGCGGTCCTGATAGGCAACGATCCTGGCGGCGATTCGCTGTGCCTCGGAGCGATTGCGTTCAAGGTCGCGGAGGTTGTAGATCAGCCACAACGGCCCTGCGGTCCAGTCGTAGCACTCGACCGCCGTGGGGACACCGGCATCGACAAGCCCCTTGATGATGCCATGGTCCAACGGAGCGCTTCCCATGACCCCCGGAAGGACTATGGTGTATCCCTGGTCGAGCCGTTCTGGAAAGGCCAGCATGGAGGGGCTTCCGGGAGCTGGCTCCCAGCACAGGGGTTTCGGCTTCCCGTCCGGCGGGCTGCCGAACCAGCAGCAACCACCTGAACAAAGCAACAAAGCGGCGAAGATTACCGAAGCGCAGCATCGCAGCCGGCGAACCGCCGCGGGGCGATTGGCGCCAAGTCCTTGCCCGATCGACTGACCACCACCCATACTCAGCACATTCGGCCGGCAGAAGGCATCAAGGTCCGCGAATTCCTTATTCGACCGGAATAAGCGGATTACTGAGCTTATTCGTTGCTCCGAGCCTCGATGCCCCAGTCGACAGTCTCAACGGCCACAGTGGGACGCTATGTTGGGGGGGCAATGCCTTCCTTGGTATGACCCGCCCCCACGCGTCGCAGCGGATTGGTACGCACCGCTTCCACAATCAGCAAGACGGCCAGCGCCAGCAAGACGATGGCGATGACGCCGATCAACGAGAGTCCGTATTGCTGGATCAATAGAACCAGCGCATACAGCGTTGCCGCCGTCATGAAGGCTAGCGGCGCCCAGATGAACCCTGATTTCCGCGAAGTCCTCCGCAGCCACACCGCCAATACCACGAATGTCAAACCGGCCAACAATTGGTTGGTGGCGCCGAATACCGGCCAGATGGCCTTCCAGGCGGGAATCGGTTGGCCTTGCGCGTCCTTCAGCGTAATCAGCGCAAAGACCAGCGGCAGCGCCAAGGTCGCCAGCGTGGCGCCGTACCTCGCTGGGCCGGGGCGCAATTGGAAGAACTCCTCAAAGATGTAGCGGCCCAAGCGAGTCGCCGTATCCAACGTCGTCAGGATGAAGGTCGACAAGGCCAGCAGGCCAAACGAGAACCCCAACTTCTCCGGAATTCCGATCACGGCGGCGAAGCGGCCGATGCCCGTCCCGTACACGGTGAGGGGCGGTTTGCCGGCCAGCGGATCGTCCCGCGCGAGCATCATGACCGTGGCCAGCGCCATGACGGCCACAAGGCCCTCGACGAGCATCGCGCCGTAGCCCACCGTCCGCGCGTGGCTTTCCTTGTCGATCTGTTTCGAGGTCGTGCCCGAGGCCACCAACGAGTGGAAGCCGGAACACGCGCCGCAGGCCACGGTGATGAACACGATGGGAAAGAGCGGCCCGAGTCCGGCCGCATCCCACGTGATGAAGGCGGGGAACTGCACTTCAAACCCACCGAACAGGATGCCGACCAGCGCGAGCAGCATCGAGGCATACAGCAGGAACGAGGACAGATAGTCGCGAGGCTGGAGCAAGATCCAAACCGGCGTCACCGAGGCTCCGAAGCAGTACGCGATGAGCGCCAGAGACCATGCCCTGCCCGGACTCATTCCCAGTGTTTGCGCAATCCAGTCGGCTGAAATCGGGATCAACTGGCCAACCCACGTGGCGAGGAACACCAGCGGCACAAACAGAAGCGTCGACCATACAACCGGGACTTTGAATCGGTAGACACTCAGCCCAAAGCAGACTGCCAACGCCACGAAAAGCCAGGAGGATGTGGCCACGCCTCCGTCCTCGACAAACGTCGTCGCCGTCAGATCGGTGAATACGGTGAGCACGTAGACCAGGGCCAACCACATGAAAACCAGCAGGAGCCGGTAGGCAAGCGGCGACATGGACTCGCGGGCCACATCCGCGATCGAACGCGCCCGATTGCGGATCGAGGCCGCCAATGCGGCGAAATCGTGAACGCCGCCGATGAAGACCGCCCCGACGAGGACCCACACCAGCGGCACGGCCCAGCCGAAGGCAACTGCGGCGATCACCGGGCCCACGATCGGACCGGCGCCCGCAATGGACGAGAAATGATGCCCGAACAGCACGGCCGGGTTCGCCGGCACCCGATCCACTCCGTCGTAGTCCGTATGGCTCGGCGTGGGCCGGGAATTGTCGATCCCCAGTCGTCGTTCGAGGAATCGGCCATACGTGAAGAAGGCGACGAGAAAGACGAGCGCGCAGAGGACGAAGACGGCTGTCAGCATGGTTCTCTCCAATTGTCCGCTGACCGGCCGAAGCCGGGACGACGAACCTTGTTCAGCCTCAGACCGATTGCACCGGCGGACCCATATCACCGTCTATCCTATTTCAACCGCCTGCTCGCGACAACACGGGGTGTGGACAGCCGCACTGGGAGGCATATACTGGTACGTCGATAGTAGGCGATTCGAGCAGATTCTGTGGCAATCCGTGACCTGCCCTCGGCTGGGCTAGACAAGAGGAGTGTGACCGGTGCCTGAAAAGGTGATCATCATCGGCAGTGGACCCGCGGCCTGGACGGCAGCTATCTACGCGGCCCGAGCCGCGCTCGATCCCTTGGTCTTCGAGGGCGCAGTGACCGAAGAGAACCGGCTTGCCGGAACCCTCCC